>CAJQQW010000379.1 GCA_905480565.1 uncultured Halioglobus sp.
CAATCTCGACCACGGAAAGGAACGTAAAGTACTTAAGAAAGCGATAGACATCAGCATCAGCCGTTCCCAGCCAGAACTGGTAAAAGGCATAAGGAGAGGTGCGCACAGGGTCAAGCCAGACAGTTCCAGATTCTGTCTTGCCAAACTTGGTGCCATCTGATTTCGTAATCAGGGGCATCGTGATTCCGAACACCTGCTCGCTTTCCTGCCGCCGAGTCAGGTCAATACCGCCTGTAATATTTCCCCACTGATCAGAGCCACCTATTTGCAGACCACAGCCGAAACGCCGGTTGAGCTCTGCAAAGTCATAGGACTGCAATATCATATAGGCGAACTCGGTGAAGCTAATACCCTCACCCTCCCGCTCTATACGCTGCTTGACCGACTCTTTCTGAATCATTGCATTAATTGAAAAATGCTTGCCTACATCGCGGAGGAACGAAAGCACATCGAGACCCTCGGTCCAGTCCAGGTTATTCACCACCCTGGCGGATAGCTCCCCTGCATCAAAATCGAGAAAGCGCGCTACCTGAACCTCGAGCTTATTAACCCAGCCTGATACCACGTCAGGTGTATTAAGCTGTCTCTCCTGAGCCTTGAAGCTTGGGTCGCCGATCAGGCCTGTGGCCCCACCGACCAGTGCCAGGGGCTTATGGCCCGCTAACTGGAAACGACGCAGCATTAACAGTGGAACAAGTGAACCGATATGCAGGCTATCCGCGGTTGGATCGAAGCCGCAATACAACGTGCGGGCACCACCCTCCAGCCATTCGTCGATATCGTCTTCACCGGCTATCTGAAAAATTAGCCCGCGGTCGCGGAGTTCCTGCAACAGGGCACTGCTCATGGGGCAAATGTCCTTGAATTATTACGTGGGCAAAAGGGCGCCAACCATACAACACCCCCCTCCAAAAGCAAGCCCCACAAGTCACCCGCCTACGCGCCTTTACAGCGGCGATCAAGTGATCCTGTTACCGGGCACCGCCCGACTGCATAGAACGCACCCTCACTGCCCAGCGCAAATGGACGGGCTCACTCTGTGAGCTTCTTCCTTGAAATATAACTGCTATTTAATATACTAGCCTACTAATAACAACAAGTTACCCAGGGGCCATGTCAGGAGCTAATCCACCACGGGGAACATCGAGTCTCCTCGATCCGCGCTTGCGCTTGGCTCGCGCGCCCGCACTCGCTATCCTCGCGTTTGGCCTTACATTTGCCATCGCCTATCTCGATAACAGCACCCGACACGACTATGACCAGCAGTGGAAGCGCCTGGACAGTCGCCTCACCCGGTCGGTTCCGAAACACATCCAGCCTGTGAAAGACGCCGAGGCGTCAAGCAACAGTCTCGTAGCGGCAGATACACCCCCTTGGTTCGAGCAGGAGGTAAGCCGCGGCGATAACCTGTCGATCATCTTCAAACGCGCGGGTTACGATGAGAGCGACGTTCACACTATCGTTAACGAAACTGAGAATGGACGCTCTTTAGCCAAAATATTCCCCGGCCAGACGATTGCTTTTCAGTCTGACACCTCTGGCGCCCTGACTGGCGTAAGACACGTAGTTTCGCCGCTGGAAGAGGTCACCTATCGATTGACAGACTCCGGCTTTAAAAGCGAGGTCGAAACCCGCTCTCCGGATGCACGGCAGGCCTGGACCAGTGGTGTCATCAGGTCTTCCCTGTTTAATGCGGGCCAGGAAGCCGGTGTGTCCCAAAGTATGATCCTGAATATGGCAACTATCTTCGGTGGCGTAGTCGATTTCGCCCTGGACCCCCGCCGAGGGGACACCATGCAACTGCTCTATGAGGAGCTGTTTTTGGACGGCAAGAAAATCAAGGACGGTGATATCATCGCCGCCTCATTCACCAATCAGGGAGAGACATTCAACGCCTTTCGCTACACCGACACCAGTGGAGAGACCAACTACTACAATGAAGAAGGGTTCAGTATGCGCAAGGCCTTCCTCATGGCACCTCTGGATTTCACACGCATCAGCTCCAACTTTAACCTGCGACGCCTGCACCCAATTTACAAAACAACACGGCCCCACAGGGGCACAGACTACGCCGCCCCCACCGGAACGCCTGTCTACGCGTCAGGAGATGGCAGAGTCATAAAATCAGGCTATACCAAAGCCAACGGTAATTATGTATTTATTCGCCATGGAGACCGCTACGTCACTCGCTATCTTCACCTTCACAAACGCGCTGTGAGTGCAGGTCGGCGTGTTACTCAAGGTCAAATCATCGGAACTGTTGGTGCAACAGGGGCGGCAACTGGCCCCCACCTGCATTACGAATTCCTCGTAAACGGCGTGCATCGCAACCCGCGCAACGTTGTAAAGCAACTTCCCAAAGCCAAGCAGTTGCCGAGTCATGAGATGGAGAATTTCCAACTGACGGTGAATCGAGCTAGCAAACAACTCACCAAACTGCGCTCAGGCAACTCGGTCGCGATGAGCGAGTCCACTGACGCCAACCTCTCCGCCAACTGATTTTGAAGACAGCAATGCCTTTGTATGTCGGGCTTATGTCCGGCACCAGCGTGGATGCTATCGACTGCGCATTGGTGTCTTGCCAGGGCGGGGAAACGGAGGTGCTGACCACACACGAACACCCCATTCCACAGCGCCTGAAGAACGAGATAGCGGCGCTCAGCCAGCCTGCAGCAAACGAGATCGAGCGGATGGGTGTGCTCGACCGAGAACTGGGCGCCCTGTTCGCCGGTGCCGCCCTCTCGCTGCTGAAAAATGCCCACATTGAACCCGGTGAGGTAGCCGCCATAGGAACTCACGGACAAACAATCCGCCACAGACCTGCATCTGTCGCCGAGAGCACGCAGCCAGGATTTACCCTGCAAATAGGCGACCCCAACACGATTGCCGAGACAACAGGCATCACCACGGTAGCTGATTTTCGCCGCAGGGATGTTGCCGCTGGCGGCGAGGGAGCCCCGCTGGCGCCGGCTTTTCATGCGGCGACATTGTCGGCAGAGGGCGTGAACCGGGCCATTGTCAATATCGGAGGGATTGCCAATGCAACCTTACTGGAGGGCAATAGGTTGCTCGCAGGATTTGATACGGGGCCAGGCAATACACTGCTGGACCACTGGATTCAGGAGAACCGGGGGGAAGAATGCGACAAGGATGGCCGTTGGTCCGCTGCGGGGAACATCGACGAGCAACTCCTCAAGCGCTTGCTGACTCACCCGTTCTTTGCCCTTACAGGCCCGAGAAGCACGGGCAAGGAAGCCTTTAACCTGCCCTGGTTGAAAAAAATATTGGAGCACTCCACTGCAATAGCGCCGGGAGATGTACAGACTACGCTGGTGGAATTTACCGCAAAAACCATCGCACTCGCGATAAAAACCCACGCCCTCGTGCCCACTGAGATCTTTGTGTGTGGCGGGGGGGCGCACAACACCCATCTAATGCAGCGCCTTGCCGTGCATGCCGAACCGGCAAGACTGGACACTACCGCGGCCCTTGGCCTGGATCCGGACTGGGTGGAGGCCGCTGCATTTGCCTGGTTGGCCTGTCAAACACTCGCTAGCAGTGCCGGAAATGCCCCGGTGGTAACAGGCGCTGCAGGCGAGCGAATACTCGGTGGCATCTACCCGGGCGGCGCGCCCGTCCGGGGGGGCAGCTAGGCCTGCAGGCGCGGCTTATGGCGTGATCGCGCACCCATCTACCACCTTCGCACCTGAACCCCACAGGGACTTCAGCAACGGGAGTAAGCGCCGTATCGGCGATCAGAGCGTAAACAGCGTTTTACAGCGACCCTCACAGCACGTCACCGCCACCCAGTGGCGCATGTCGCAGTCACCCTCAAGCAGGTCTCTAAATAGAAAAGGATGAACCGCAACCGCAGGTAGCGGTGGCATTGGGGTTTTCGACAACGAAGCGGGACCCCTCGAGGCCCTCGGTATAATCAACGACCGACCCGACAAGGTACTGCAGGCTCATCGGATCCACCAATAAAGTGACACCCTCGCTTTGCAACGCAGTATCGTCATCCGCAACAAGTTCATCGAACGTGAAACCGTACTGAAACCCGGAACAGCCGCCGCCGGTAATAAAAACACGGAGTTTAAGCTCGTCGTTCTCTTCTTCAGCGACAAGTTCCTGAACCTTGTGCACGGCACGTTCGGACAGGTTTATACCCGACGGATCGAATGTTTCAGCAGCTGACATCAGTATTTTCCCGACGGCCTGTCGGCCTTTGTTGACGGTTCTCACACCATAGTATCGTAAATCCGACCAAATCAGTCAACTTTAGCGGCATCCCCATCGTTTTTGTCGCCAGTCTGCACAGGCTCGTGTTCAGAGGGGGTGCCATCCTCGCCATTATCTGTCATATGCGTCAAGCTGCCGTTGACCTCCGCTCCCGCCGCCATTTCGACCAGATTGTAATATACGTTGCCATCCACGCGACTCCTGGGGGCCAGGTCCAACTGCTTCGACGCATAGACGCTGCC
>CAJQQW010000380.1 GCA_905480565.1 uncultured Halioglobus sp.
CAGCGGTCTCCCCTGTCGATAGCCGCTATGCTGGTAAAACCGCTGAACTGAGAGAATTTTTCAGTGAGTTCGGCTTGATCAAGCGGCGCGTGCTGGTCGAAGTGCGCTGGCTGCAACACCTTGCCGCGCTGCCTGGCATCACTGAGGTCCCGGCTTTTTCTGATGCCGCAGACCGACAACTCGAAAGCATGGCCCGGTCGTTCGGGCTGGATGATGCCCGTCGCATCAAAGAAATCGAGCAAACTACCAACCATGATGTGAAGGCCGTTGAATACTTCCTCAAAGAACGGTTCGGTGATAATGACGAGTTACAGGCCATAGGCGAATTTGTGCATTTTGCGTGCACGTCGGAAGATATTAATAACCTGTCCCATGCACTGATGCTGCAGGACGGTATCACTCAAGTCATTTTGCCCGCTATGCAGAGCTTGTGTAATGATTTGAGAGCGCTCGCGATCAGTACGGCTGAATCGCCCATGGTATCCCGCACCCATGGGCAAACAGCAAGCCCTACTACCATGGGCAAAGAAATAGCGAATGTCGTAGCACGTCTGGAACGTCAGGTTAATCACCTGACTACTGTCGAGTATCTGGGCAAGATCAACGGCGCAGTGGGAAACTACAATGCTCATATGAGCGCCTACCCTGAGATGGACTGGCAGGCCGGAGCGAAGCAATTTGTGGAGGGGCTGGGCCTCACTTTTAATCCCTACACCACCCAGATTGAACCCCACGACTACATCGCCGAGTTGTTTGACGCCATTGCTCGCTTCAACACGATTATTATCGACTTTAATCGTGATATCTGGGCTTATATCTCCCTCGGTTATTTTCGCCAGCAAACAGTAGATGGGGAAATCGGCTCCTCCACCATGCCGCACAAGGTCAATCCTATCGACTTCGAGAACTCGGAGGGCAACCTGGGACTGGCCAACGCGATTCTCGCTCATCTCGGCGCCAAACTCCCCGTAAGCCGCTGGCAGCGGGATCTCACCGACAGCACAGTCCTGCGTAATATGGGCGTCGGTCTCGGCTACAGCTTGATCGCCTATCAGTCCACCGCCAAGGGAATTGCTAAATTGCGGCTGGATGAAAACCGCCTATCACAAGACCTCGAAAACAGCTGGGAAGTGCTGGCCGAGCCAATCCAAACCGTTATGCGTCGCTACGGTATTGAAAAGCCCTACGAAAAGCTCAAGGCACTCACTCGAGGGCAAGACATGAGCAAACAAACAATCCAGCAATTTGTTCAAGCACTGGATCTGCCCACGGCGGCAAAGGACGAGTTACTCGCTCTTACACCGCACAATTATATTGGCAATGCTATCGCCCAAGCCAAAGCCATCGATTCATAAACCAATGAGTTCGCGTTGGCAGCTCAATCTCGACCGAGCGTCTTTTCTTGAGCAGTACTGGCAGCGCAGGCCTCTGCTGGTCAGGAGCGCTATTGAGGGATTTGAGCCACCGGTTGATGCCAATGAGCTCGCCGGCCTCGCTATGGAAGAGGATGTGGAGGCCAGGATTATCGAACAGCATAACGGTCGCTGGCACCTAGAGCACGGCCCGTTTTCTGATAACGCCTACCAGCGGCCTGCTTCATGGACACTGTTGGTGCAATCTGTCGATCATTATATTCCCGGCGTCGAGGGTCTGCGGAGGATGATTGATTTCATACCCCAGTGGCGTGTAGACGATGTCATGGTGAGTTACGCAGTAGATGGGGGCAGCGTCGGCCCTCACTATGACAACTATGATGTGTTTCTGCTTCAGGGTGAGGGCGAGCGCCTATGGCAGTTGGGGCAAACCTGTGATGAGTCCAGCCGCCTACTGCCTCACGATGAGCTGCGTATTCTGGATCAGTTCACCGTTGAGCAAGAATTTCTTTTGCAAAGAGGGGATATGCTCTACATACCGCCAGGTCTCGCTCATTGGGGCGTCGCGCGAGGAGAATGCACGACTTTTTCACTTGGTTTCCGTGCTCCACGAATCGTAGATATGGTGTCACGATGGGCCGATCAGTTGGTCGACTCTTTAGGGGGCGGCGAGTTTTATCAGGATCCGGGACGAAATGCCTTGATCCGTCCTGGCGAGATTTCTGCTACGGACATGCAAAGAGTTCGGGAAAAAATACGACACGCTCTGGAGTCGGTCAAAGATGAGCATTGGTTTGGCGAGTTGGTTACCGAACCCCGCAGCGAACCCTCTCCGCTGGATGGCGATGCGAGAGCGTATTTAGGCAGTGGTTTTTCTCACGTAGACCTGTTGGCCCCCGCACGTCTGGCCTGGCAGCAACAACAGGGCAATACCGTACAGGTGTATGCCAACGGCGTCAGCCGACCGTTCGCAGCCGCAGTTATTCCCATTCTTGAACAACTGTGCGGAAACGGCTCGTTCCGGATGGAAAAATCAGAAAACAACAAAGAATTAAACGAACTATCGGCGCTTTTTCAATTCCTGCTTGAAACCGGTGTGATCCATGTCAGATGAGAGATATGCATCCGCGGTCGACTACCCAAAACCCTTTGATGCGTTTGCTGTGTCGCTTTGCCGCAGTGCGACTCGGTGTGTACGTATACTCAGCCCCTGTCTCGATCCGACTGTATTTAACACCGATGGCCTGACCAATGCTGTAAGCGCCCTCGCCAGGAATAGTCGTCAAACCGAGGTTCGCATTCTGGTAAGCGACACTCGTATGCTCTTCAGGAGCAGCCACAGACTCCTTGCGTTAGCGAGACGACTACCCAGCTCTGTTCCGTTGCGCACGCTGAAAGAGCATCCAGACTGGAACGACGAAACTGTGGTAATTCGGGATCATGACGGGCTCCTTTACAGGCAGGGCAAGGATCATTCTGGCGGCTTTTACGAACCCGATTCTCGCGCGGCAACGCGGCGCCACCTCGATTTTTTCGATGCGTTATGGCGCTTGAGCGTGGAAGATCCAGAGCTTAGGTCCATGCGCCTCTAAAGGATATTGCCCACGCGTAAAAAATTTATGAGATGAGGCAGTCAATGTTCGTGGCCGTTTACTGATCGCTTCACCGATGATACTTAGCTTCATTGGAAACCATCGTTTCCGAAACAGAAAAAACCGCGCTAAGAATAAAAACAGTTAGACCATAGCCCCCCACTCAGGCCATTTGTTCGATCGCTTCCGCCAGCGCGAGTTGCCGCCGAGCTTCTTCTACGTGCAGATTTTCGACGAGTCGCCCCTTGACCACAACGACTGCCTTACCCTGCGCTTGCGCTTCTTCAAAGCCAGCAATTATATCGCGCGCTGCAGTGATCTCCGCTGCGTCCGGCGCGAACGTGCCGTTGGTGACAGCAATTTGCTTGGGGTGTATCAGGCTTTTGCCATCGAAGCCAAGATCCCGCCCTTGCTCGCAGGAATAACGGAGCATTTCCTCGTCTTCGAGGTCCAGTTGTACGCCATCAATTATGGTCAATTCATGGGCCCGCGCAGCATACACGCAAAGGTTTAACGCGCCGATAAAGCCGAGGCGATCACGGGTATGGCGAACGCGAGTATCTTTTGACAGGTCGGACGTGCCCATTACCATACCGACAACGCGAGGATGCGCTGCAGCGATTTCAGCGATATTCAGCATGCAATGAGGCGTTTCCGCCATCAGCCATATGTCAATATTCTTTGAGCAGCCAGCCCCATCAATGGCCGCGATGGCGTCGATAACATCGCTTGCAAAATTGATTTTGGGAATCAGTAGACCATCGGGGGCTGTCGCGAAGTCACTGACAGCAGCGATATCGTCATGCCCCCACTCGGTATCGAGTCCGTTAATCCTTACGATAAGCTCGCGATGGCCATAGCCGCCGTCCACCAGTGCCTTACCTATCTGCTCTCGTGCCAGTGCTTTGGCGTCGGGCGCCACGGCATCTTCCAGGTCGAGGATCAAGCCATCTGCAGGTAATGAGCGAGCCTTGTCCAAAGCCCGGGCATTGGACCCCGGCATATACAACAGAGAGCGGCGGGGTCTGATCTTCATGGTCCGATTCCTTTTATTAACCGTGTCGATGTCGGGTGCTGAGGCGCACAGCATACAAAAGTGAGCGAACACCGGGCAAGATAAACCAGTTAATTATTCGAGCCTTACAGTTGTTTATTCGACACTGAGCCACTAAAATTGTGGTTTGATTCATTGAACCACGACCGCCATGTCGCGTCAGCCTCAAGGGCGTCTTATCAGGCATAACATCTATGACTTTTCAATTCCCGGAACCAGACCATGCGCTGGGCCAGGCACATGCCGCTATCGCAGCACTTTCTACTCTGATTGACCAGGCTCTTACCGGTCTGAAGCCAATCGTCAGCGAAGACGGTAACCTTTCACCGTCAAAGTTGGACCGCCATCAGCTAGCCTGCTACGACATCGCCCTCTGCTGGTCCGAATGCACGGCAGCGAAGTTCATGCTGTCCCACGCTGAGCGGATCAAAGCCGAGGGTCCCTGCGAACTGTCCCTGCGGCTAACCGCGCTGTTTTGCGCTGAAACCCTGGCCGCTGTCCTTGGGCGTCTGCGCCTCCGCCCGGCCGATTACGGACTCGAGATGAAAGTTATCCTCGAGATAGAGGCCAGCGCAGCAATAGGCGGCTTTACTGCGACTCAGATGGCGTCAGCTAATATCGCGGAAATTGGCCGGCAACTGCAGGAGAACCAGGGCGACCTCGGTCCGGACTTACTGGGCGAACACCACACCATGATGCGCGATACGTTTCAACGTTTCACCGATGATGTGGTGATGCCGCTGGCGGAAAAAATTCATCGAGAAGACCTGATTATTCCCGAGACCATACTCGACCCCTTGCGGGAGATGGGGATGTTCGGCCTGTCTATACCCGAGAGCTACGGCGGCCTGCAGGAAAACGATGAGGAAGACACGCTGGGAATGATCGTGGTGACCGAGGAGCTCTCAAGGGGCTCACTGGGCGGTGCCGGCAGCCTGATCACGCGCCCGGAAATTTTGTCCAGAGCGCTTCTCAAGGGCGGCACAGAAGTTCAAAAGCAGCATTGGCTGCCTCGCCTGGCTGTGGGTGACCCGTTATGCGCGGTTGCCGTCACAGAACCCAACTACGGCTCAGATGTCGCGGCGGTAAAACTTAAGGCGGAAGCAACTGAGGGTGGATGGACACTGAACGGGGCTAAAACGTGGTGTACTTTCGGCGGCAAGGCAGGTGTTCTTCTGGTCCTTGCCAGAACTAACGCCGACGCCGCGCTGGGGCATAGGGGGTTATCAATGTTTCTGGTTGAGAAACCCTCCAGCGATGGCCATGCATTCGAAGTCATCCAAGATAGCGGCGGTAAGCTGACAGGGCGAGCTATCGCTACTCTGGGCTATCGTGGCATGCATTCATTTGAGCTATTTTTCGATGATTTTTTTGTGCCAGCAAACAATATGTTGGGAGGCGCGGAAGGCGAAGGCAAGGGGTTTTACTACGCTATGGCAGGCTTCGCGGGCGGACGTATTCAAACAGCAGCCCGTGCGGTTGGGCTGATGAGAGCAGCGTTTGACAAGTCGCTTTCCTACGCCAGCGAACGGGTAGTATTCGGTAAACCGATTGGCAACTATCAGCTAACACAGGTCAAACTGGCCTATATGGGCGCCCGACTGCTAGCCTGCCGACAAATTACTTATGATGTAGCCAAGCTAATGGACTCTGGTGAGGGCGACATGGAGGCGAGCGCGGCAAAAATCTTTGCAAGCAAGACTTCAGAATGGCTAACCCGGGAAGCGCTGCAAATTCATGGTGGCATGGGTTACGCTGAAGAAACACCGGTAAGCCGGTATTTTGCTGATGCGCGCGTGCTGTCTATTTTTGAAGGAGCAGAGGAAACGTTAGCGCTGAAGGTAATCGCCAGGGCGCTTCTGGAAAAGGCGGCATAAGAGGCTACCCGTGGCAATTACTGTAAACTTACCTCCCCAACAGGAACTATCTCCGACACTAGACGTGGATTTAGAGCGAGTGCGGAGGCCGCAGTACGGTCGATATCTGGATGAACTTGAACCCGGGCAAACGTTTGAACACCCGCGCGGGTTTACCTTCACGCGAGGCAACATTCTGCTGTTCTCGCGCACTTTTATGCAAGCCAACCCACTCTATCTGAATGCCCAGTATGCCACTGAGCTCGGTTTCGCAGATCTGCCCGCTAGCCCGCAAATGGTCTTCAATGTTGTTCTCTCACTCGGCGTTCAAAACGATTCCGAAAAAGCCATTGCGAACCTTGGCTACTATGACGTGCAGTTTCTACGCCCGGTGTATCCCGGCGATACACTGCGAGCTTTTACGCGCGTACTGGAGCGTAAGGACCGCGGACCGGATAAACCTGGTATCGCGCGTATTCGCACGGTGGGCGTCAACCAGAACAATAGCGTCGTGCTGCAATATGAACGCAAGGTCATGGTGGCCTGGCGCGGTGACCGATTGCCCACGACTCCGGCTGCCACCCCCTCAATGCCATTCCCTGGCGAGTCTTCGGCCCAGGTGGAGCTTCCACTCTCCGGGGCTGCAGTAACCGGGCTTCTCAGCGGGCCGAATACCGCTCTCGAAGACTACTCTTGCGGGGATATCATTGTGCACGCCAACGGTCGCTCCATTACCGAGGAGCACATGGCCCTTACTTATCTCGTAGGCAACAGTCACCCGTTGCATTTTGATGGAGAATACTCACGGTCGCTGAGTGGCAAAATGAGCGGCGAGCCTATTGTATATGGTGGACTTGTATTTGCATGGCTTGAGGGGCTGGCAAGCAGGGATATCAGCGAACGTTCCGTCTGGGAGTTTGGCTTCACAGAGGGCTATCACACCCAACCGGTCTTCGCAGGAGATACTATAGGCGCACTGAGCCGCGTCCTCGCGGTAGAGGAAGCTGCAGGCCTGCAAGGCTATGGTATCGTGACAACCCAATTGATAGGGGTGAAAAATTTGACGGCCGCCGCTGCACTCGACAAATATGCAGAGGATTTATTTATAAAAGAAGATAGCAAACGAGCTCTCGGCAAAGAAAAAATCAGCGATAAGATATTTGAAATCGAAAGGCGCCTCTTGCTGACGCGCCGATCTCAGTGAGGAATGAACCGGTGATCAAGGAAACGATTCAGCGTGACCGCCCATGGCTGATGCGTACTTACTCCGGCCACTCTTCAGCGCAAGCCTCTAACGAGCTTTACCGCACCAATTTAAGTAGAGGTCAGACCGGCCTGTCAGTCGCCTTTGATCTACCGACACAGACAGGATATGACTCCGACCATCCCCTTGCCAGAGGTGAGGTCGGAAAAGTTGGAGTTCCAATTGATCATATTGGTGATATGGAAGCTCTATTTGACGAGATTCCGCTAGGCCAAATGAATACTTCAATGACAATCAATGCCACAGCACCTTGGTTGTTGGCTCTTTACATTGCGGTCGCCGAGCGCCAGGGTGTTGATGCTACGAGCCTGCAAGGCACCACCCAAAACGACGTACTCAAGGAATACCTTTCGCGGGGAACCTATATTTTTCCGCCCGGCCCCTCAGTACGCCTCACGACTGATCTTATTGTGTATACGGTCGAACATATACCGAAATGGAACCCTACCAATATTTGCAGCTATCACCTGCAGGAAGCGGGAGCCACGCCGACGCAGGAACTTGCCTATGCCCTGTCCAGTGCTATTGCCATTCTTGACGCAGTACGCGATTCCGGTCAGGTAAGCGCAGATCGCTTCCACAACGTCGTGGGCCGGATTTCCTTTTTCGTAAATGCAGGCATCAGATTTGTCGAAGAAACGTGCAAAATGCGCGCGTTTGTGGAGCTCTGGGATGACCTGGCGAGC
>CAJQQW010000381.1 GCA_905480565.1 uncultured Halioglobus sp.
GGCTGGGGCATTGAGAACGGCTGTCTAACCCGCCTCGGCTTTGGCGGCGACATTATCACGCGCGAGCAGTTTGGCGATTTTGAACTGAAAGTGGAATGGCGTATCAGCGACGCGGGCAACAGCGGAATCTTTATTCGCGGCAACGAATCCGGCCGCAACATGCAACATTCCGGCTATGAGATGCAGATACTCGACAACGCAGGCCACTACGATGCCAGTGACCCAACGCACAGGGCGGGTGCCTACTACGATATGCTTGCACCCGATCACGACACCAGCCGACCGGTTGGTCACTGGAACCGCGCGCACATTATCGCTCGCGGTCCCGAGGTTCAATTCTGGCTTAACGATCACATCACAGCACAGTTTGAGCAGGGCAGTGCAGATTGGCAAACGCTGTATGAAAATAGCAAGTTCGCTGACCGCCCAGACTATGGCAGCCTGTTTAGCGGACATATCGGCTTACAGGATCACTGGGACAAGGTCTGGTTCAGGAATATCCGGGTTCTGAAAAGCGACCGGGCGCCAACCTCACGCTAACATTGCCTGTCAGACAACGCATTTACGCCTCTATCAATAAACTGTTTGAGGCAGCGGTACACGCACACCGGACATCGAATGATAGCCCGACTTATGCCAGTGGCCCCTTTTTATCAAGAGGCACGCGAAACGCCGACCGTTTCAACGACAAGGCGGCCCGCGCGGTACCAGTGAAAAAATAAACGGCGGCAATACAGGCCTGCTTTGCGTTAAGGCAGAGCTTCCGCTAGCATCGCCGCCCGATGAAGTCCTCACGACACCTACTGCCCGATTCACGCTGGCTACTGCCTTTGCTCGCCGCCCTGGTCGCACTGGGGCCACTCAGCGTCGATGTTTATCTGCCGGCAATGCCTATCATCATGGAAGAGCTGGATACGGATATTCAGCGCATGCATCTAACCCTCACTACCTATCTTGCGGGCTTCGCAGTCTTTCACCTGGTGTGCGGCCCCCTCGCGGACCGATACGGACGCAAGCCCATATTGATCATCGGTACAGTTCTTTTTGTTTTTGCCTGCATCGGCTGCGCCTCTGCCAGCACCGTTGAGGCGCTCATGTTATTCCGTTTTCTTCAGGGCATCGGCGCCTGCGTGGGGCCTACCCTGGCCCGAGCGATAGCACGGGATGTTTTCGGGCCTACTCGAGCCGCGCGCGCGCTCTCCGTGATCGCCCTGCTTATGGCGCTCGCGCCGGCAGTAGCGCCCACTTTGGGTGGCTTAATGTTGCTGTGGCTTCCATGGCCCAGCATTTTTATCTTACTGGCGGTCTACGGCATCATCACTGTCGGTCTGATACACGTATTTTTAGCCGAATCACTGCCCGTGCGGCAAAGCCTTCACCCAGTGGCGATCGCCCGCAACTTTCGGCTGTTGTTTCGCAGCCGCATATTCCTTGTTGCAACTTTCGCCAGCGGTATGATTTACGCGGGGCTCCTCACCTATCTGTCGTCATCCAGCTTTGTGTACATACAGATGATGGGGGTACCCGTGGAGCATTTCGGCTTTATCTTCCTGACTTCTGTTATTGGTTACATGGTCGGGAGCGCGCTCAGTGCGAGGTTGGCCCGGCACTGTGATTCAGAGCTCACTGTACTGCTGGGCGCGGTGCTGATTGCCGTGGCCGTCGGCATTATGTGGGCCGGCACCTACTTTTACCCTGATAGCCTCCCGGTGCTCGTTCTTCCAATGATGCTCTACGCTACCGGGATGGGTTTAGTACTGCCCAATGCCATGGCGATAGCACTCAGGCCATTTCCAGGTATCGCCGGCACGGCCTCCGCGATGCTTGGCTTTATCCAGATGGCATTATCCGCCGGCGCCACCGCACTAGTAGGAAAATACCTGGTCGATACCCCCCAGCCCATGCTCGATTTTATGCTTATGATTAGTCTGTCCGCTCTTATCCTGGCTGTCTGGCTGTACTGCCTGCACAAGCGCATCGGACACTGACCCAGCCCGGTCACTGTGGCATACTCAGCGGGATTCAGGAGAGACAACACCGTGCAAAACGCCCCCGACGTAACGCAACTGATTGGCAACACGCCGCTCGTTCATCTGAAGCAGGTATCGGAGAGAACCGGCTGTACCATTTTAGGCAAGGCCGAATTTCTGAATCCCGGAGGCTCGATCAAAGACCGTACCGCCCTCGGCATCATCAGCGCCGCACAAGCCGCAGGCGATCTTCAGCCGGGCGGACGAATCGTCGAGGGCACCGCGGGTAATACCGGCATCGGCCTGACATTATTGGCCAACGCTCTGGGATACACCTGCTCCATCGTTATGCCTCTTACCCAGAGCAAAGAAAAAATAGATACCCTTGAATTGCTCGGTGCTGATCTGCACCTCGTGCCAGCAACGTCCTACAGTGACAAAAACCATTACATTCACCAGGCTGAGCGACTGACAAATAAACTCGCCCAACGTGAGGAACATGGCGCCATCTGGGCGAGACAGTTCGACAATCTCGCCAATATGGATGCTCACTACCGGACGACAGGGGCAGAAATCTGGGAGCAGACCGACGGTAAAATAGACGGCTTTATCTGCTCCGTGGGTACCGGAGGGTCGCTGGCGGGTATTTCAGTCGCGCTAAAAGAACGCAACGAGAGTATCACCATCGGGCTGGTAGACCCCTGCGGCGCATCGATGGAAGCCTACTTTAACAAGGGCACACCGGAGCCCAGCGCAGGCACCTCCATCATAGAGGGCATTGGCGTCAACCATGTCACAGACAACGTGGCGCAGGCTAAAGTCGATCAGGCTTACACCATTGACGACACTGAGGCACTGCCCTATGCATTTGACCTGTTGAGACACGAGGGGCTTTGTCTCGGTGGCACATCGGGTATTAATATCGCAGGCGCCGTAAGACTGGCAGAACATCTGGGACCGGGGCATACCATCGTCACTATCCTCTGCGACTACGGTAACCGCTACCAGAGCAAACTGTTCAACCCGGTTTTTCTGGAAAACAAGGGCCTGCCTATTCCAGAATGGCTTGCAATCTAATCCCGGCAAAGGAAGACCCATGAAGATCGGTATAATCTGTGGCAGCCACCGCGATCCGTCCGAGAGCGGCAAAGTAGCGCGCTGTATCGAAAAGTCCCTGTTGCAACAGGGCCACTGTGACGAAACCTGGCTGTATGACCTTGGTGGCAACCCATTGCCCCTTTGGGATGAGGGCGTGTGGGACGGTAACGATACCCGCTGGCAAGAAACCCTCAGGCCTCTGAGTGACCAGCTGATGGCATGCGATGGATTCGTGATTGTCTCGCCCGAGTGGCATGGTATGGCGCCTGCTGGCTTGAAAAATTTTTTCCTGATGTGGACGGCCGGCGGCGAGCTAGCCCACAAACCCGCCCTTATTGTCACGGTTTCAACGGCCGATGGAGGATCTTTTCCGGTAGCGGAGCTACGCATGAGCAGCTACAAGAATAGCCGTATCTGCTATCTGCCGGAGCACCTGATTATTCGCTACGTAGATACCCTATTCAACGACGACCCGATAAAGAACAAAGCCAGTGCGCAAACGTATTTCGAGGATCGCCTCACCTACTGCCTGGCGATGCTGAAAGAGTACGCAATGGCATTTCGGCAGATCCGCGCCAGCGGAAAAACCTCTCTGGAGACTTATACCAGCGGCATGTGAAACGCGGCCGAAAGCAGGTCACTATTGCACCGTGAGGGTAATACCCTCCAGCCGAATGATGGTTGCTGTACTGCCCTTCTCTAGAACAGCGTCAGCCGATGTGTCCAGTTCGGCGCGCCAATCGGTACCCGACCACTGAACTGTACCCGCAGCCCCCGGACCGATGTCACTCAGCACTACCACCTGCTGACCAATGGCATCATTACCCGGCATCTCACCCGGCCTGCTCTGCCAGCGTTTAAGTGGCCTGTACGCCACCATTGCGATAACCGCGGTGCTCAGGACGAACACGGCCGTTGTCAGTATCCAACCGGCATCCGCATAGACATAGGAGAGAGCTGCGGCGGCAAGCGCGCCCGCACCGAGGAATAATAACCAGAACACACTAAGCTGAAAAACAAGTAGCTCAAGGACAATCAGAATAACCGCCGCTATCAGATAAAACAGGAAAGGTGTGACCGCTCCCATCTCAGATTTTCTCCGCCTGGTCGACCTGCCCTTTGAGCGTCTCGAATGCGGTAAACGCCTTCCCTACCACCGACGACACATCGGAACCATCAGAAGGAATCAAAGCCACAGTGCCATTGCGCGCCAGTTTTTCGAACGCGGCAATGTATTGCTCGGATAGTTGCTGCGCAACCGCTGTGGTGCCCCCCTCCTGAGTGATCGCCTGGGAGATGGCTTTAATCGCCTCGGCCCGCGCGCGCGCTTCAATTAAGACCGACTCCGCCGAGCCCTGAGCACGCAAAATTGTGGCTTGCTTGTCTCCATTCGCTTCATTGATCTGCGCCTCGCGATAGCCCTCTGATGTAGTGACCGCAACACGACGCTCACGCTCTGCGGCCATCTGCTTTTCCATCTCTTCCAAAATACTGCTAGGGGGCGCGATATCTTTCACTTCATAGCGCAGTACCTTCGTGCCCCAGCTATTGGATGCTTCGTCGATAGCGTCGGTCACTTGCGCGTTGATGGATTCGCGAGACTCGAACGTCTGATCCAGCGTGATCTTGCCAATCTCCGCACGCATGGTCGTCTGAGCCAGCTGCGTGATTGCAAACGAGAGATTGTCGACGCCGTAGCTGGCCGCCCTCGGGTCCATTATCCGCATGTACAACACACCGTCGACACCGAGCGCAACGTTGTCGCGGGTAATGGCTTGTTGCTGGGGAACATCAACAGCAAACTCCTTCAGTGAGTGCCGGTATGCCACACGATCAAGGAAAGGAATCAGAATATGAAACCCCGCTTCCAGCGTCGCCGAATATTTACCCAAACGTTCGACCACAAATGCTTCGTTCTGAGGAACAATCCTGACAATCTTGCTGAGGATGACTATCAGGACAACGCCCAGACCCGCCCATATCAACAGTGATTCCATGCCAAACTCCATTATCTCAAATCAGAAACGATATTAGGCCGCCACAGCATCAAAAGTACAGGAGATGCACTCTCCATCGATGCACAGGAACAAGCACATGACGAGAAATGCGGGCGTTCATGCCTGTTACCCACGCCAAGGGCGCGGGACAGTGAAAACCGCTCTATCTGACAGCGAAGTTCGGGCTATCAGTCAGCGTCTAGACGTTCCTGTTCGATGAGGTATTCCGCCACTTCCAACATGGTCGCCTGATCACCCACCTTCCCTGCGCTGATCAGGTACTTACCGTTAACCATTAACGATGGTGTGCCCGTAACCCGTGCGCCCTTGGCAGCGGCTACGCCCTGACTCACCTGACTGTTAATGCCAAACGAATTGTACGCCTTGTTAAAGTCTTCCCGGGAAACGCCATTAGCCACAAACAGGGCTTCTATCTCGGCATCAGAGCCAAGTGGTTTACCTTCCTCGTTCATTGCCCGAAAAATGACAGGGTTCATAGTGTCGAGAACACCGAGCACCTGGGCTGTGTAGTACGCCTTGGCATGAAGCTCCATAACACCTCGCCACACGGCAGGGATACCGCGGAAGCTGACATCATCAGGCATGGTTTTCTTCCACTGCCCAATAACTGCTTCGAAAGTGTAACAGTGGCCGCAGCCGTACCAGAAAAACTCTGCGAGCTCGATTTTACCCGGTTCAACCACCCGGATCGGGGGGTTGATTAAATCGTAATGGGTGCCTGCAATATAGGTTTCAGCATCGTCGGCAGTGGCGCTCGCCAGGCCCAATGTGAGCAGAGACAGCATCAATAACACTTGTTTGATCATAATTCCCTCGACAGTCGATCCACCATTACATCAGACAACAGCACAGCCCCGTTGTTCTTAAAAATACAGCAAAAACTCTTTCCTGCCCTAGTGCAGCCCTGATACGTAGCTCGAGACAGCTTCAATCTCCCTGTCACTCAGGGCAAACGCCACGCTGCGCATGATCTTGGCATCGCCATCGTTGGTCCGTCCCGATGGGTCGTCGTATCCCGTGCGGTAAGCGCGCAGCTGGTCGGCCACATACTGGGCATGTTGTCCCGCCAGTGAGGGGAATCCGCCCGGCGCATTGCCCTGACCGGTAGGAGAATGACAGGCGATGCAGGCCGCTACGTTACGTTCTGCCACACCGCTGCGATAAATGTTTGCACCCAGCTCAAGCAGGGCCGGATCGGTTTGACCGCCGCTTGTTTCCTGACTGGAAAAATACGCTGCAATGTCCGCCAGCTCCTGGTCACTCTTGTCGTCCACCTGGCCAATCATCGTGGGCACCACTCGTGCGCCATCGCGAATATCCTGCAGCTGCTTGTAGAGATACTTCTCGCCCTGTCCCGCAAGCTTGGGGAAGGGCGCAGGGCCATTACCATCCGCGCCGTGGCATGCGACACAGGTAGCGGCCTCGTTTTTGCCTGCTGCCGCGTCGCCAGCAGGTCTCTCAGCTGCGAGGCCGGCCGATGCAAAGCCCAGTGTCAGGCAGAGCAGGGTCACTTGTCTTTTCATGTCAAATTCCGGTAATGCGTTAGTGTTAATGGCGCCTACTGTGGCGCCGGAGACGCCATAAATACGATCATCGCCTCGTATTCTTCATCGGTGCAATCAGCGCATAGGCCTGTTGGCGGCATCCCGTTGAGGCCATCCTTGACCGACTGAACCAGAGCGGGCATGCCCTTGGCCATGCGGGGCGCCCATGCTGCAGCATCATGGGTTTTGGGAGCGCCGGCAGCACCGCTATAGTGGCAGGCGAAGCAGGACGACTGGTACTTGGCGGGCGCCTCAGCGGCCTGAGCACCGAGGGCGGAACACATCAAAACTGCGGCGAAAAGCTTCTTCATGGGAAAACCTCTACGTTGTGGGCGACTAAACCAAACTACCTTACAAGCGTTTGATAACAGACGAAAAAAGCTGTGGCATTATATACGAGATAATCACACCAAAAAAGGCAATCGCCCCAATGACCGAATCCGGACGGGACCACCCGCCAAAGACACCAAATTACCGCGGAGCCCAGTTTCTCACCAGCGCGGCCAAGCTCAACCAATGCCCGCCGGACGAGGGCTGGGAAGTGGCCTTTGCGGGCCGGTCAAACGCTGGAAAATCCAGTGCAATCAATAGCTTAACAACAAATAACAAACTCGCAAAGACCTCCAAAACACCTGGACGCACACAGCTGATCAATTTTTTTATGCTGTCCGAGAGCCAGCGCCTGGTGGATTTGCCGGGATATGGGTTTGCCAAGGTGCCTTTAAAAGTCAAACAGGAGTGGACGCGGCAACTCGAGAATTATCTGCAGAAGCGCCAGTGCCTGCGAGGATTGATCGTACTGATGGACATCCGCCACCCGCTGCAGCCCTTCGACCAGCAAATGCTGGACTGGACTTTGTCGGCAAACATGCCTGTGCATATCCTGCTGACCAAGGCGGACAAGCTGAAACGGGGCGCGGCAAACGCTACCCTGCTGAAAGTGCGTTCCGCACTTGAACCCTTGGGAGAGAGGGCCAGCGTGCAACTGTTCTCCGCCCTGAAGCATACAGGCCATGGGGAGCTGACGGCGACACTGGATAACTGGCTGACGGGCAAGGCGCAAGGGCATCATGCTGGCGGTTAAAAAATGCCCCACCCACTCCGTTAAGGAGCAGGTGAGGCCCACAAGGTCTCTTAGGGAAAGAGACGAGCTAACAGTGATCCAGAGGCTGAATCACTAGGGGACATAGCTCTCACTACCCCTGATGAGATGGCCTTTGGAGCAGAAAGTTCCTTTGCATGTCGACAATTTTTCATTTTTTCCTGCTCTGGCCCCATCCCCAGACCTGCAAAAGCCAACGGCAAACCCGGCTGGCACCCCGCGGGGGTATACCTTTTAGCTCTATTTTGAGTATTATAAAGACCGCAAAGACGCTACAGAAGAAAGGCTATCTCGCCTTCAATATAATTGGGGATAAAAATATGAATCGTCACCCACTCTCATGCAGCAAGCTAGCCCTCGGCTTTCTGATTGGTTCATTGGCCGCGAGCCCGGCCTTAACCCAAGGCATGCTCGAGGAAGTAATTGTTACAGCCCAAAAACGGGAACAAAGTCTGCAAGATGTGCCAATAGCCGTTTCCGCATTCTCCGGCCAGATGTTAGAGAAGGCCGGAATCAAAGATATGTTTGACCTGCAGGTCAATGCCCCCAGCCTGATCGTGGGTCAAAGCCAAACATCCACGACGTCCACCTTTTCCATTCGTGGCGTGTTCACCAGTTCACAGAACTTCGGTCTGGAATCGTCAGTAGGGCTTTATGTCGATGGCGTCTATCGCGCTCGACAGGGCTCCATGATCAATAACCTGGTAGACGTGGCTTCGGTAGAAGTGCTGCGGGGCCCCCAGGGCACACTGTTCGGTCGCAATACCCCCGCCGGCGCAGTACAGATAAACTCGGTGGCGCCTGACTTTGAAGGCACCGGTTTCCTCGAGGCAACGGCCGGCGATTACGATCTCTACGGTGTCAGCGGCGCCAAATCACTGACCATCATAGACGACGTGCTGGCCATTCGTGGTACCGGTTTTTACATGAAACGTGACGGCTACGTCGACTGGATCGGCCTCGATGGCGAGAAAGAGAACGACGCGTTCAATGACAAAGATCGCTGGGGCGTGCGTCTACAGGCGCTTTATACCCCGACAGACGACCTGACCGTGCGCACGATCGTCGACCAATCAAAAGTGAACGAAATCTGCTGCGGCACCGGCACATGGAAGAATAACTTCTTCCCGCAGGATGGCGGCACGCTCCCCGCGAACCCTAACTGGAATCCGCCACCAGCAAATGGACCAACTGATCAGTACATTGCCGACGCAGGCGGCGTAGTGCTCAACGGCAATGACTGGGATGATGACCAGGTTGTCACCGCGGCCCGCGAGCCCAAGTCCAAGAATGACGATAAGGGTATTTCGGTGCAGGTTGATTGGGAAACAGACCCCTTTCTCGTAACGAGCATTACCGCCTACCGCGAGCATAGCTCCTTCGACGACGCAGACATCCTTTTCACTAACCTCGATGGCGCCTATCGGGTCAACGATTCCGACCAGGAGCAGTTCACGCAGGAATTTCGCATCACTGGTGAGATGGACAAGCTTAACTATGTCGCCGGCCTGTATTACTACCATCAAGATCTGAAAAACGACCGCACCACAACGGTCGGTAAAGACACCACCATAATTGCTCTCGGGCCTAACTTTCCAAGCTCATTTTTTATCGCCGACACGGGCTCCCGCGACCTCAATGACCAGACCCACGAAAGCTACGCGATATTCGGTCAGGCCGATTACAACCTGACCGACGCGCTGGTACTCACAGCGGGGCTACGCTGGACCTACGAGGACAAGAAGATGGAGAATATCTTCACTCAGGATTTCCCTGTGCCGGGTGACCCCACAGGCAATTTGGGTTTCACTGCGTTCCCACCGCTTACTCCGACGCCCGACCTAAAAGAAGACTTTGATGACAACAAAGTCACCGGGACGGTCAAGCTGAGCTGGTTCGCAACCGACACAATCATGCTGTACGGCTCCTATGGAACGGGCTACAAATCTGGCGGCATCAACACAGACAGAATCGATCCAGCCTTCAACCCGATTTTTGATGCGGAGGAAGCGGAGTCGTATGAAGTGGGCATGAAAGCGGAGTTCCCCGAGCAGGCCCTGCGGGTTAACGTAGCATTGCACAAGACCGATACCGATGACTTGCAGACCGTTTCCTTCCAGGGCGGCGGGTTCGTCCTCAGCAACGCGGGCACCGCAGAGACCTACGGCGGCGAAATCGATCTGAACTGGGCGGCTACCGACTCAACTACGTTGACACTGGCTTACGCGTATAACCACGGCGAGTATGAGAATTTTGAGAATGGCCC
>CAJQQW010000382.1 GCA_905480565.1 uncultured Halioglobus sp.
GGGAGTAAAGCCTGTATGGCACTGCTTTCCTGTATCGAGCAGCGGACGTTTAACCAGTGTCGGTTGGGATAGTGCTGCAGCGGCGGCGGACTGGTCGTTCATTGCGTCACGAACGGTGGGATCCAGCGCTCGCCAGCTGGTGCTGCGACGATTGATCACTGTTTCCCAGCCCAATTTCTTTACCCAGGTTTTCACTGCGGTCTTTTCCAGACCGTCATCGCGAAAATCGTGATATCGGTAATCTATACCGTGCGCGTCCAGCCACTTGCGCGCTTTTTTCACGGTGTCGCAGTTTTTGATACCGTACAGGGTGACCACAGCAATGCTCCCAAAACCCGCTTTCCACAATGGCAGTGAGGATAGCAAATACCGCCTCCCAGTGACAGCAGCGGGGAGGTTGGGCGAACGCGTCGATGGATGCATAACAGCCACTGTTCAGATTTTCGCTAGGCCTTTTTGGTCTTCTTCGGTGATTTACGATTTGGGTAGCACGCCCGGCATATGTCGCAGCCTCGTCCGTCGCAACCGCGTGCCGTGCAGAATTCGCGACCGTAGAAAATAATCTGGAGGTGCAATCGATTCCACTGGTCCTTTGGAAATAGGCGTTTTAGATCTTTTTCGGTCTGGCTGACATTCCTGCCAGTGGTTAGTCCCCAGCGCTGGGCGAGGCGGTGAATATGCGTGTCAACGGGAAATGCGGGCACGCCAAAGGCTTGTGACATGACTACGCTGGCCGTTTTGTGTCCCACGCCCGGGAGACGCTCCAGTGCATCAATATCACAGGGCACCTCGCCCCTGTGTTCTTCAATAAGTATTTCACTGAGGCGCTTTATTGCTTTCGCTTTTTGCGGCGAAAGTCCACAGGATTTGATCAGTGCCTCGATCTCTTTCACGCTCAACCGGGACATTTCTGCTGGGTTGTCTGCGCGTTTGAACAGTGCCGGTGTCACCTTGTTTACCCGTTCGTCCGTGCACTGTGCGCTGAGTAGAACGGCTACCAGCAGTGTGTAGGGGTCTTTATGATCAAGTGGGACAGGGGTTTCCGGATACAACGCTTGCAAGCGATGCAAAATGTACTCGGTGCGCTCGGCTTTAAGCATTCCTATAGCCTGCCCATATGGCGTGTGATTCGATGTGCTGCCTCGATACAATCATCCAGATTGGCGACCAGCGCCATTCTGACCCTGTTCTCGCCCGGATTCAGGCCATTGGCCTCCCTGCCGAGAAATCGGCCCGGTAACACGGTAAGGTGTTCCTCCCTGTAGAGTCCTCGAGCGAATTCGATATCACTGACGGGGGTTTTTGGCCAAAGATAAAAGCCCGCATCTGGTTGAGTTACAGGCAGGTGTCCATCCAGCCCTTTGAGCACATGACTGAATTTTTCACGGTATCGTTGCCGGTTAATTCTGACGTGATCCTCGTCACTCCAGGCAGCGATACTGGCAAGCTGGTGGTGTATTGGCATGGCACAGCCATGGTACGTCCGGTACTGCAGGAAGGGTTTCAGTATGTCTGCATCTCCCGCGACAAAACCCGAGCGCAAGCCAGGCAGGTTGGATCTTTTTGACAGGCTGTGGAACGAAATGCAGTTACGAAAGTCCTGGTCACCCATTTGTGAGCAGGCTTGCAGTAGACCTGTGGGCGGCGCGCTATCGTCCGGATAAATCTCTGAATAGCACTCGTCGCTGGCAATGACGAAATCGTGCTCATGGGACAGCTCGATAATTGTCTTCAACTGGTCAAATGACATGACAGCGCCGGTGGGGTTCCCTGGTGAGCACAAGTAGAGCAGTTGACAGCGCTGCCAATTCTCGTTTGGAACACTGTCGAAATCGGGCAGTAGGCCGGTATCCGGTAAGCAGTTGATGAAATACGGCTTGGCGCCCGCCAGCAGAGCCGCGCCCTCATAGATTTGATAAAAGGGGTTGGGGCACATGACTTGGGCACCCGGTACGGGGTCGATGACTGTCTGGGCGAGGGCAAACAGCGCTTCGCGTGTTCCATTGACCGGTAGCACCTGCTGCCCCGGATCGACATGTTCAAGCTTGAATCTGTTATTCAACCAACTGGCGATAGCGCCGCGCAGTTCCGGCATCCCTGCGGTGGTGGGATATTTGGCCATGCGTGACAGATTATCCTCAATAACCTGCAGGACGAATGCTGGCGATTCGTGTTGCGGTTCGCCTATCGACAGAGCTATCGGCGTCTTGTCAGGCGCCGGGGTCACATCTTCGAATAAGTCTTTCAGCTTGGCGAAGGGGTAGGGCTCGAGTTTTTGCAGATCAGGCTTCATGGTCAGTCAGGCAGCGGCCAGTTCGTCAAGTTCTTCGCGAATCTTGCTTTGCAGTTTGTCGCAAACGGCAGGGTCTGTAATAGCCTGCTGATTCGTGTCGGTAATAAAAAACACGTCCTCGACACGCTCACCGAGGGTCTGGATCTTGGCTGCCTGAATCTCGATATTGAGTGAAACGAATATCTTCCCAAGTCTGGCAAGTAGCCCGGGTCGGTCTGGCGTTAACACTTCCAGCACAGACTGGTTCTTAATCTTGTCGATGCTCATGCGAGTTTCGGTTGGCACGGAAAAAGACTTCATCTTCCGTGGGGTCAGCCGGGTGGGTGTGGCTGGATGCTCGGTCTTGTTTTCCAGTTCGTCGCTCAGGTATTGCTTGATATAAGCCAGTCTCGCCCCGTCTTCCGAAATAGGCTGCCCCGCGGAGTCGAGAACAAAAAATGTGTCAAGGCACATGCCGTCGCTGGAGCTGTAAATTCGCGCATCGTAGATGCTCAGGTCCAATTGTTCGAGCGCGGCGCAAATTTTTGAAAAAAGTTGGGGATGGCTGCGAGCATGTATAAAAATTTGAGTGGTATTGGCAATGCTTGATTCAGCCAGGTTGCGTATAAGAACCAACGGTACCTCGCGATGATGATGATCTGCGATGGCCTCGCTGTGCCACGCGATATCTTCGCTTCGTTCACGCAGGAAGTATTCTTCAGTGCGCTCGCTCCACATGTCATCCAGTTCGTCAGGAGTGAAGCCTCGCCCGTCCAGAATGTCTGCGGCTGCGCTGCGAGCCTGGGTTATAATGGCTTGCTTGTCCACCGGATTATCCAGCCCTCGCCGCAATGCTCTGCGAGTTTCTGTGTAAAGCTGCCGCAGCAGGCTTCCGCGCCATGCGTTCCAGAGTGTGGGGTTGGTTCCATTGATGTCAGCGACTGTCAGGGTATAAAGATAATCAAGGTGTTCTTCATCTCCGACGTGCTGGGCAAATTGCTGGATGATTTCTGGGTCGGAGATGTCCTTGCGCTGGGAAACTGCCGACATCAGAAGATGGTTTTTGACCAGCCAGATCACCAGCTCCGTATCTCGGGCGTCAAGGCCGTGCTCGTCGCAGAATTTCGCTGCATCGACTGCGCCGAGCTCCGAGTGGTCTCCACCTCTGCCTTTGCCGATATCGTGATACAGGCCGGCAATATAAAGTAACTCAACCTTGCGTAAGCGACGCGCGACACGGCTCGATACCGGGAATTTATCTTCCAGGTCGGGGAACTGAAAGCGGCGGCTGTTTTTTATGACCTCCAGCGTGTGTGCGTCTACCGTGTAGGTATGGAAAAGGTCGTGCTGCATCTGGCCCGTAATCCGGCCAAACTCGGGCAAGTAATCGCCAAGGATGCCGTAGCGATTCATGCGTCTCAGCTGTCGGGTCATCTTGTGTGGTGCGGCCAGTATGTTCAGGAAGGTCTTTTTGTTGCGCGGGTCTGCTCTGAAAGCATCGTCTATCAGGTGCCGGCTATCCCTGATCATGCGAATGGTCGGTGCAGAGATGCCGATGATATTTTCATGGGTGGCGCACTCTAGAAAGACGGTCAGCAGCGCAGTGGGATACTGGTTGAATAGATTCTCATGGCGAGCCTCAATATAGCCATTGCGGATTTGAAAGTATTCGTTCAGTCCAGTGATGTCGTCAGCCTGGTGCTCACGCAATATAGCCTGGTCAAAATTGAGGATTAGAACCTCATTTAGCTGTCCAAGCGCCAGTGCCCAGCGATAATAAGTTTGCATGAACTGCTCTACAGCGAGTTTTTTTTCGTCCTTGAATCCCCACAAAGCGGCCAGCTCGCGCTGGTATTCAAACAGCAGTCGATCTTCAGCGCGCCCGGTTATCATGTGCAGTGCGTAACGCACCTGCCACATAAAATTCCGTCCGGTTATCAGAATGTTCATTTCGTCGGTGCTGACGAATTCCTCGGCACTGATTTCTTCGATCGCTGTGACGCCAAAATGGCGCTCCGCAATCCATCCAATTATTTGTAGATCGCGCAAACCGCCTGGGGAGCCTTTAACATTTGGCTCGAGGTTATACTCAGTATCGGCGAACTTATTGTGGCGTGCTCGCTGCTCCTCCAGTTTTGCCTTGAAGAAATCGCTGCTGGGCCAGACCTTGTCCGGTCCGGTCAGTTCTCGAACCTGCTCCATCAGAACGGCGTCGCCACTAAGGACCCGCGCTTCCATCAGGTTGGTCAGAATTGTGATGTCTTCTGCCGCTCGCTTTGCACATTCG
>CAJQQW010000383.1 GCA_905480565.1 uncultured Halioglobus sp.
CCATCTCACTGGTGCAGAATGAACATATGAATCTTCATCGTATGGTCGATGAAGAGCTGCTCGCGATCGAGCCCAATATCTTTATGCCTATGTTGCAGACCGCTGAAGTGGTTGCGGAGCGCTACAACATTCCGCGCGAAACGATGGACGAGTATGGTTTGCAGTCGCAGGAGCGCACTGCCGCCGCATATGCCGCAGGCAAGTTCGCCGACGAGTTGACCCCGGTCACCTGCAAGCGCACCGTCTGGGATAAAGCAACCGGCAATGCCTCTGAGGTGGAGTCTACTGTGGAGGCGGATGAAGGCCTCCGTGCCACTACTGCGGAGGGTCTGGCGGGCCTCAAAACTGTTCAGGAAGGCGGTACGATTACCGCGGGTAATGCGTCACAGCTTTCCGATGGGTCTTCCGCCCAGGTGCTCATGGACGCCAAGCTTGCCGAGAAAGAAGGTCTCGAGCCGCTCGGCATTTATCGTGGTATCGCGGTTGCCGGCTGTGCGCCGGACGAGATGGGTATTGGCCCTGTTTTCGCCGTACCCAAGCTGCTCAAGCAGCACGGACTCACTGTGGATGACATTGGGCTTTGGGAACTTAACGAGGCCTTTGCCGTGCAGGTTATCTATTGCCGCGACCAGCTCGGTATCGATAATGACAAGCTGAACGTCAACGGCGGTGCCATTTCAATAGGACACCCCTATGGTATGAGTGGCTCGCGCATGGTGGGTCATGCCCTGATCGAAGGCAAGCGCCGCGGGGTCAAGTACGTGGTGATTACCATGTGCGTCGGTGGCGGTATGGGTGCTGCGGGATTGTTCGAAGTCGCCTGACGGGCGACTGACTAATACGGCGCCCTTGGGCGCCGTTGTTGTTTCAGGGGCAGCAAAACCGCTGCACTCTTACGAAGGAAAATACGTATGAAAGCACTAATTTGCAGTGAGCTTGGCCTGGCCGAAAAGCTGGACCTGGCGAGTGACTGGCCCGCCCCCGAGGTCGGCGAGCACGACGTTGCTATTGATGTGAGAGCGGCGGGCCTTAATTTCCCGGATGTACTGACCATTCAGGGTAAGTACCAATATCAGCCAGAGATGCCCTTTATCCCTGGTGGTGAGTGCGCCGGGGTTGTGACGGCGGTGGGTGACAAGGTCAGCCGGTTCAAACCCGGTGATGAGGTGATATCCATGGGCTCGACCGGCGCTTTCTGCGAAAAAATCGCCGCCAACGAATTTTCTGTATTTCCCAAGCCCGGGGCACTCAGCTTTGAGCAGGCGGCAGGTATCAGCATCACCTATTTCACTACGTACTATGCCCTCAAGCAGCGAGCCAACCTGCAGCCAGGCGAATCGCTGCTGGTTTTGGGCGCCGCGGGCGGCGTCGGCACCAGTGCTATCGAGTTAGGGAAACTCATGGGCGCGAAGGTGACCGCCTGTGCCAGTAC
Source organism: uncultured Halioglobus sp. (assembly GCA_905480565.1). GTDB lineage: Bacteria > Pseudomonadota > Gammaproteobacteria > Pseudomonadales > Halieaceae > Marimicrobium. Next base: position 1,433 of record CAJQQW010000383.1, read on the forward strand.
CGATGAAAAACTTGAAATCTGCAAACAGCTGGGTGCAGACGAGGTCATCAATTATTCCGACATTGACCTCAAAGCCGCTTTAAAGGAGGCGTCTGGGGGGCAGGGCTATGACGTGATCTACGACCCCGTCGGGGGCGAATATGCCGAGCCTGCCATTCGTAATCTGGCATGGAAAGGGCGCTTTCTGGTCATCGGATTTGCCAGCGGGCCTATTCCAAGTATTCCACTCAACCTTGCTTTGCTCAAAGGCGCGTCTTTTGTTGGCGTCTTCTGGGGTCGCTTCACCGGTGAAGAGCCGGAGGTCAATATGCAGAATATAAGCGAGCTTACCGAGCTATTCGAGAGCGGCAAACTGAGCCCTCTGGTCACTGACTGCTTTGCCATTGAGCAGTATGAAGACGCCTTCAATTGCATGATCGAGCGTCGCGCTCGTGGCAAGGTCATTATCACCATGTAGGAGAATTGGCGTCATGTCCGGTTTCGAATTCAATACCGTCCCGCGAATAGTGGTGGCGCCTGGCGCGAGTCAGCAGCTTGCGGCGGAACTGTCAGCCCTGGGCGTTTCCAGGCCGCTCCTGGTGACCGACCCGGGCCTTGTATCTATCGGGCTGATCGAGCCCGTGTCAGGCGCGCTGGCGGAGGCGGGTGTCACTGCAGTGCTGTTTGATCAGGTGCGCGAAGACCCTCCGGAACACACCGTTATGGCAGCCGTCCAACTGGCGCGCGAGTCCACTATCGACGGTGTGTTGGCGGTGGGCGGTGGCAGTTCCATGGATGTTGCGAAGGTGGTTGCGGTCCTGCTTGGCGGCGATCAGCCGCTGCAGGATATTTACGGGGTCGGGCAGGTCAGCGGTGGAAGGCTGCCGCTGGTGTTGGTGCCCACGACGGCGGGTACCGGTTCGGAGGTGACGCCGGTGGCGATTATCACAACCGGCGAAACCACCAAGGCGGGAGTTTCTTCACCGGTTCTCCTGCCGGATGTGGCGGTACTGGATGCGTCTCTTACATTGGGCCTGCCGTCGGGTGTGACCGCAATGACCGGTGTCGATGCGATGGTGCACGCGATTGAAGCCTACACATCAAAACACAAGAAAAACCCGCTATCGGATAACCTGGCGGTCAATGCATTAACGCTGCTTTCACAGAATATTCGCACCGCGGTCCATAAGGGTAACGATGAGAAGGCCCGTGGAAATATGCTATTGGGTGCCTGCCTTGCCGGACAGGCATTTGCCAACGCGCCGGTGGCGGCGGTGCACGCCCTGGCTTACCCTCTGGGTGGCCGCTACCATATACCCCACGGCCTCAGTAATTCCCTGGTGCTGCCTTCCGTACTCGAGTTTAATGCTCCGCAGGCGAGCGAGCTCTATGGAGAGCTGGCGGAGCTGGTGATTGGCAAACCGGTGACGGGCAGCGATGAATCCAGGACAGTGTCTTTCATCGCGGCGTTGCGCGAGCTGATTAACGATGTCACCCTGCCGGCGACTCTGGCTCAGGCCGGCGTTAAGGAAAGTGATCTTGAGATGCTTGCTGAGGATGCCATGTTGCAGCAGCGCCTGCTGGTGAACAACCCGCGGGAGGTCAGTTACGATGATGCTCTCGCTATTTACCGTGCGGCCTACGGAGATGCAGCATGAGTAACTCTTCAGTACCGTCTCGCGAGAATTACAAGGTGTTTTATCCCATAACCACGCGCTGGTCCGACAATGACATTTATGGCCATGTCAACAATGTGACCTATTACTCCTACTTTGACACCGCGGCGAATCAATACCTGATCGAAGAGGGCGGCATGGATATCAGTGACGGCGGGGTGGTCGGTTACGTGGTGAACTCGGGCTGTGATTACCACTCGCCTATTACCTACCCTGAGCGTATTGAAGCTGGCCTGCGGGTCGATAAGCTTGGCAATAGTTCTGTGCAATACGGGATTGGTATATTTCGCGAAGGAGAAGACAATCCTGCCGCCCACGGCCATTTTGTGCATGTTTTTGTAGAGCGCGCCGCGAACCGGTCGGTACCCATACCTGAATTACTGCGTGCCGCGTTGGAAAAAATCACCTAACGAGCCCGCATTGGATTTTTGGGTGCTTGCGTGCAAACGGTGGCTGCCTTTTCAGCAGAAAGGGGGGTAGCCAGTGCCGCGCAGACCTTGCGTCAACAGGTTTTAATAATGGCTGCAGTGTTCGGCCTTCTGTGGTGCGCCTTCAGATCAGCGCATGTCGGATAATGTTACCACTCCGACAGGCGCTTTGAGGCATCGGGCTCGTGCCGTTTTACTTGAGGTCCGACGACGATTTTTCCAACACCCGCCGGGCAACGATGAGCTGCTGGATTTGCTGGGTGCCCTCAAAAATATCGATAATTTTGGAGTCCCGGGCAAATTTCTCCAGTAGGTGCTGCTCGCTGTACCCCAGACTCTGACACAGTGCTACACACCGCAGAGTAATGTGGTTGCCTACGCGTGCGGCCTTGGCTTTACACATCGAGGCCTCTTTCGAATTGGGCATTTTGTTGTCTGCCATCCAGGCGGCTTTCAGCACCAACAGGCGACCTGCCTGCCACTCTGCTTCCAGTTCGGTTAACTCAGCTTGTATCGCGTTCAGGCTGACAGGCTTCTTGTCGTAAAGCAGTTCAACTCCCTCTTCCTTCAGCAGGGCCTGTGCCATATCCAGCGCGGCACGGGCCACACCTACCGCCATAGCGGCGACCGGCGGGCGAGTGTTGTCGAAGGTTTGCATCACGCCGCCGAAGGCTTTTTTACGGCCCTCCGCATCGGTGGCGACTTCTGCGCTGCCAAGGATATTATCCTTTGGGATGCGGCAGTCACTAAAGCTGATGGCAGCAGTATCTGAGGCTCGAATACCCATTTTGTGCTCCAGTCGGGTTACCTCGCAGCCGGGCGTGCCTTTCTCAACGATAAAGGATTTGATCGCGGCTTTGCCCAGTGATTTATCCAGGGTAGCCCAAACGACGAGCGTGTCGGACCGATCGCCATCGGTGACGTAAATTTTTTCGCCATTTAACACCCACTCGTCGCCATCGAGTACCGCTGTGGTACTGATATTGGCTGAGTCGGATCCCGTGCTCGGCTCGGTAATGCACATCGCAGCATAGCTGCTTCCGTACTTTTCTACCTGCGCCGGCGTGCCCACTGCTGTAATGGCAGCGTTGCCCAGACCGCTTCCGGGCATGCCAAGGAACAGACCTACATCACCCCAACACAATCCAAACAGGCCGACTACCGAGCCCATATTGCCGCCATTGACAACGGTGCCGTCCGGCGCGGGAGTTTTGCTCTTGCCAGTGGCGGAGGCCCGGTTTCCGGCAATGAGCTTGTTGACCTCTTCCATTTCTACGGGGTAGGTGTGCTCCTCTTTATCGTATTTGCGCGAGTAGGGGCGCATCATGTGCTCCGCCAGCATCATGACCTGAGCGAAGGTTTCTTCATGCTTATGTGAAAGTTCCAGATTAATCATTGTCTTGGTTCCTTTGTGATCGTGTCTGACCGGGTCGGAGTGATAAGGTTTCAACCCGCTCTCATTTATCCTATAGGCTGGCTATGCCTTCCAGTGTGTCGATAGCGCGCAGGTTGCGATACCACATTTCCACAGGGTGCTCCTTGGTAAAACCATGGCCTCCCAGCAGTTGCACTCCGTCTGTGCCGATTTTCATCGCGTGTTTGGCGCAAAAAATCTTCGCCAGATACGCGTCTTCATGAAAGGCTTCTCCTCGCTCCGCACGCGACGCTGCGCGCCATGTCATCAAACGCATACCCTCAATTTCGATAGCCATGTCAGCAATCATAAACGCAACGGATTGGCGGTTTGTGATGGGCTCGCCAAAGGCCACGCGCTCATTACAGTAGGGGATGGCATAGTCCAGAACGGCCTGGCAGGCGCCAACAGCCAGTGCGCAGATGCCCAGGCGAGACAAGTCGACAAAGCGGTGCAGGTCGAAATCAGTGAGCATGGCTTCGGCGGGGACGTGCACTCCGTCTAGCGTCAGCGTGGCCAGCCCTGCTCCAAGTAGACCCATGTTTTCTTCTGCCGTGCGCACCAGTCCTTCTGAACTGCCCTCGACGATGAACGCGGCTGGGGTGTGATCTTCGAGTTTGGCGATCACCAGAATGAATTCTGCGCTCATACCCAGAGGTACCATAGACTTGGTGCCACTGAGGACGTAGCCTGCACCACTTTTTACCGCCGTTGTGGCAGGCTCGGTGGGTTCAAAGGTTGCGCGCGGCTCGAGTAGGGCGCTGGTAGCAGCCCTAAAATCGCCCTCGCAAAACAGGGGTAGGTATTTTTCTCGCTGGGCATCGCTGCCCTGGTCCAGAACGGTATTGGCGAAGCCCAGTGGACTGACCGCGCCCAGAGCCAGTGAGAGGTCTCCATGAGCCAGGTCTTCAAGGATGAGGGCATTTGAGACCGGTGATCGGGACATGCCCGCACCACCCAGTGCCTCCGGAATCTGAAGCAGATTCAGTCCCAGCTCTGCTGTCTTTGGATAGAAGGATTCGGCGTCGCTTTCGCGGTTGTCGACCAGTCGACTGAGATCGCGAATTTCTGCGGCGGCGAAGCGCTGCATGGTTTCGCGATTCATACGCTGTTCATCAGTCAGGGTCAGGTCAAACAACGGGTCTTGTGCAGCTTCTGTCATGGGGTGCTCGCTTGATAACGTTTAGTCGTGAATTGGGCTGGGCGCCTGTAGTCCACCGATCAGGTAGTCCACCAGGTGATCCAGCAGGGTGTCTTTGTCAAAATCGCTGAGGTCACCCAGCGGGGTCCGCGGCAACCAGACCGCATCGGCGATGCCATGCACCACATTAGTGCTTACGAACATCAGTCGCAGTCGTCTCACTTTTGTGGGTAGTTCCGGGAGCTGCTCGGACAGCGCCTTGTCCAGTCTCTCCCAGAATGGCGCAGTAATATCGTTGACCATACCGGCGATCTCCTCATCACCATCGCTGATCAGCCTGGACAAGAAACGTGCACCGTCTGCTCCCCAGGGCTGGCGGCCGGATAATTCGACAAGTGGGCGCAGTATGTCGCGGCTGCTGCCGCGCAGCGTGCGCGGGACGCCACGTTCAGTCCGCAGCGTAGTAGCGATGCGCGCCAGTTCCCGGGAGACCATGTCGAGCAGCGCCTGTATTACACCCAGTTTGTTGTCGAAATGGTAGTGCATGGCAGCGGAGTTCCTGGAGCCAGCCTCCATGCTGATGCGGCGCAGAGACACGGCGTGCAGGCCTTCTTTCGCATACAGGTGCAGTGCTGTCAGCAATAGGCGCTGGCGCGTGTCGCCGCTCTTATCCAGAATGTGGCTGGTGGCCGTCATGATCGATTGAGTGTCGAGCTTATTTTGACGAGGATCTCTAGCAGACGGGGATACCTGACCGGAAAGAGGCGTGTCACGAAAGAGATTAGCAGGGCGTCCTTGCCGATGAGCAGGCGAGGCCGGCGTTGTACTATGGCGTTGATAATCTGTTTGGCCGCATCACTGGCCGGCGTGCCCGCTACTTTCTCAAAGGCCTCGGCGCGTTCATCAGCGCTGGTTTTCGTATCACTGCTGCGGCTAGCTCGAGCGATGTTGGTCTTGATTCCGCCGGGATGCACGCAGCAGACGTGCACATTGCTCCCTGCCATCTCCTGGCGCAGGGCCTCGGTGTAGCCTCTGACGGCGAACTTGGCCGCATTGTAGGCGGACTGTGTGGGCACGCCGATCAGGCCGAATACTGAGGATATGTTGACCAGATGCCCCTGTGAGGCAAGCCGCAGCAGCGGCAGGAAGGCCTGTGTGCCGTAAACTACACCCCAAAAATTGATACCCATTAGCCACTCTATGTCGTCGTATCGCATATCTTCCACCTTGCACATCAGGGCAACGCCGGCGTTATTGATGACCACATCGACGTGGCCATCGATTTCGCCAATGCGCTCCGCCCATGCGTGCACCGCCGCTTTGTCGGCTACATCCAGAACATGGCTCTCGGCGGGGACATCATGCCGGGGTAGCAGGTCCATGGTCTGAGCCAGACTATCGGGACTGATATCACTGATGTGTAATCTGCATCCCGCCCGGTTCAATTGCAGGGCGAGTTCCCGCCCGATACCGGAACCTGCCCCGGTGACAGCGGCGATCTTGCCATTCAGGTAATGCATGATGGGTCTCTTGTCCCTTGACTGAAGAGCGCCAATGATAGGCTTATTTTCCGCTAAAGCAACTGCTTTATTTGGGCCGGTTCAGCCGCGTCTTTCGCTCGAGCTTTTCCCTGGGTGATTACCCGGTAAGAGGAGTCGCGAAAGCCTTTCAGTCTGGACAGACAATAGCCCTTCCCCTACAATGCACCGCCAGATTGCACTTGCGCGGGTGAGCACCGCCTGCGCCAGTGTACCCCTGTGTTTAACCACAGATGATTCGAGTGAAAAGGCGAGATGAGGCTTCCCATCTCGCCTTTTTGCGAGCGCTCGGCTAAGGCTTCCGCCCGGCCGGTGCCATGTCACTGAACGATGGAGGTTCGCTTGTCCATACCGGCCATACTCGCCCTTGAAGATGGTAGTGTTTTCAAAGGCGTGGCGATTGGCGCAAATGGCGCCTCGGTGGGGGAAGTTGTTTTCAATACCGCCATGAGCGGCTATCAGGAAATCCTCACGGATCCCTCCTATGCGCGTCAGATCGTGACTCTGACATATCCCCATATCGGCAACACCGGCACTAACCCTGAGGATGAGGAGTCCACTGAAGTCTGGGCCGCTGGCCTGGTCATCCGAGACCTGCCCCTGCTGGCCAGCAATTTCCGCAATCAGCAGAATCTGTCCGACTACCTGTGTGAACGAAATATCGTCGCAATTGCCGATATAGACACGCGTCGCCTGACCAGGATTCTACGTGAAAAAGGCGCTCAGAACGGTTGTCTGATGGCAGGTGATGCGGCGGATGAATCACAAGCGCTGGCTCAGGCCAGAGCGTTTAGCGGCCTCAAAGGAATGGATCTCGCCAGTGAGGTGACCACCGCTGACACCTACGCCTGGCTTGAAGGAAGCTGGATACGGGGTGAGGGCCACCCCGAGAGGGCCGAGGCCGACTTACCCTATCATGTGGTGGCTTACGATTACGGGGTCAAGCGCAATATCCTGCGGATGCTGGTAGATCGGGGTTGCCGCCTGACTGTGGTGACAGCCCAGACGCCGGCGGAGGAAGTGCTGGCTCTCGAGCCCGATGGGGTTTTTCTGTCTAATGGCCCCGGCGACCCCGAGCCTTGCACCTACGCCATTGAGGCGATAAAGGCTATCCTGAAAACAGACGTGCCCGTATTCGGCATCTGCCTTGGCCACCAGCTCCTCGCACTGGCCAGCGGTGCGTCCACGTTGAAAATGAAATTCGGACACCACGGCGCCAATCACCCGGTACAGAATCAGGATGACGGAACAGTCCTCATTACCAGCCAGAATCATGGTTTCGCTGTCGACGAGGACAGCCTGCCGGACACGCTGCGCACGACACACACGTCGCTTTTCGACGGCAGCCTGCAGGGGATTCATCGCACCGACCGGGACGCTTTCAGCTTTCAGGGTCATCCGGAGGCCAGCCCCGGCCCACACGACGCCGCACCGTTGTTTGAACATTTCATTGAACTGATGGCCGCGCGGGCCGGGAAGAAGTAAGCCGCCATGCCTAAACGCACCGATCTTAAAAATATTCTTATTCTGGGCGCAGGCCCTATTGTTATTGGGCAGGCCTGCGAGTTCGACTACTCCGGCGCCCAGGCCTGCAAGGCTCTGCGCGAGGAGGGCTACAGGGTTATCCTGGTGAACTCCAATCCGGCCACTATTATGACGGACCCGTCTATGGCCGACGCCACCTATATAGAACCGATAGAGTGGCAAACCGTAGCGCGCATTATTGAGGAAGAAAAACCCGATGCCCTGCTGCCCACCATGGGCGGGCAGACAGCCCTTAACTGCGCACTGGACCTTGCCCGGGAAGGCGTTCTTGAGACATTTGGCGTCGAGATGATTGGCGCCACCAAAGAGGCTATCGACAAAGCGGAAGACCGTCAGCTGTTTGACCAGGCCATGAAGCGTATCGGTCTGGAAACACCCCGCGCCTCCACGGCCCACAGCCTCGAAGAAGCCTTCCAGGTGCTGGATTCTATTGGTTTCCCATGCATTATCCGGCCCTCCTTTACCATGGGTGGTTCCGGTGGTGGTATTGCATACAACCGCAGCGAATTTGAAGAAATCTGTCGACGTGGGCTCGACTTGTCACCCACCAACGAGTTGCTGATCGATGAGTCCCTGATCGGTTGGAAAGAGTTCGAAATGGAGGTTGTCAGGGACAAGAATGACAACTGTATTATTGTATGTGCCATTGAGAACTTTGATGCCATGGGCGTGCATACTGGCGATTCCATCACGGTGGCGCCGGCACAGACGCTCACCGACAAGGAATATCAAATCATGCGCAATGCATCCTTGGCGGTGCTGCGTGAGATAGGGGTAGAGACTGGCGGTTCCAATGTGCAGTTCGGGCAGGATCCCGAGACTGGACGTATGGTTATCATCGAGATGAACCCGCGGGTGTCACGCTCCTCTGCACTTGCATCCAAGGCCACCGGTTTTCCTATCGCCAAGGTAGCGGCGAAATTGGCGATCGGTTACACCCTTGATGAACTGCAAAACGATATTACCGGCGGCGCCACGCCAGCGTCCTTTGAGCCCTCCATAGATTATGTGGTCACGAAAATCCCTCGGTTTGCCTTTGAAAAATTTGCCGGAGCGGATGCACACCTCACCACGCAGATGAAATCCGTGGGCGAGGTCATGGCGATTGGGCGAACTTTTCAGGAGTCAGTGCAAAAAGCCCTGCGCGGTTTAGAGGTGGGCTCTGCCGGCTTTGAGCACCAGATTGATGTGGATGATCCGGAGCTACGCGACGAACTGGTAGCCGAGTTGACTAATCCCAAACCGGAGCGCATCTGGTA
>CAJQQW010000384.1 GCA_905480565.1 uncultured Halioglobus sp.
GCGACAATTAGAAAGTTCGGTGATTCGCCCTTGGGAGCATTTATCAGGTCGGCGCCCATGGGAACCCCTTGTTTATAACCGACCGCTGCATAGTCCGGGCGCAGGGCATCATTTTGGTCAAACGCCCAGCCACCAAAAAAGCGCAGCACAATGCGCGGCCCGGTGGTCGCGTAGGTTTCTTTGCGTCGCATGGCATCGAAGATGGATTCTCGGGTATTTTCGTTGGCCCAAACAGCAGCGTACCCCGATGAATTTAAGGCTACTGCGGGTGGCACCAGGATGCCATGCACATTTATATGATCGACGCGGTCAGTTTTTGGCTCTTCCGTACCAAATTTGCCGAAGAAGTTGTCTTCGCTGGCATTGGCAAAACTGGTATGGGAGTCGGTGCTGCCAATCATGCCGAATTTAAACGGGTTGGCACCCAGTTCAGCCTCATGCTTTAACCCCAGTTTTAGGGCGGAGCGGGCGTATTCATGTTGTAGCATCCACTCTTCTTTGGTGTTGCCCGGTGCGCCAAAATTGCCGAAGTCCCAGGTTTCAAAGTCGGCAAAACCATCGTCTGGTGACAGGGTCGGGTGGGCTTCAGCATCGCCTTTTACCTGCGTAACTTCGTAGAGCGGCTCCCAGCGTGAGCGGGTTTCGGCATAGCGGCGGGTCAGCGCTTCGCCCGACAGGGTTTTGTCGGCAAACATGGTGCCGTTGCTAGCGTTGCCATTATGGGGAATGGCCAATGCCTGGCCGCCGGTTTTGGTTTCGTAGTTTTGCAGCCATTGCCAGAGGTCTTCCGGGTTACTGGAATCCAGCGATGAAAATGGCACGACCTGATTGGCACTATCAGCGCCATCGCGGAAGATAATATTGCGATGCAGGTTGTTGCCGCCGATTAGCGAGGTCCACTCGTAGCCGATAAACGCGGTGAATTTGCCTGGCTCGTTCTGGGCTTCGGCCATGTGGGTTATTCCCTGCCAGATCGATTGGTGGAATTGTCGGTCCGGCTTGAGATCAATGCTGCCGCGAATGGCGTCGACAAACTCCATCATGACTTCCTGGCGTTTATTCTCCTGGTACATCTGATACCAGCGGCGGCCCAGCTCTGTTTTAAGCAGCTCGGTGTCGGCCTTATCAAGTTTGGGGAACACCCCGGTAAATTCCGAATGGTCTGTGACCACCAGAAAATCTAGTGGTGTGGCGATACGCAGGGGCTGCCCGCTGTTGGAGGTAATGGTTTCGCCTTTAGCAAAGCGGTAGGCGACATCTGGGTCGAGCCGGTTACCCCAGCTGTAGGCATCGGGCGAGAGGCTGCTATGAACATGGGTGTCGCCCCAGTAGAGATTTTCGGGATAGTCGATGTTGGCATAGGGGGAATAGTTTTTATCGGGTTCTTCTGAAAAACCTGAAGGTATGCTTAGCACGCACAGAGCACTTAGAAGCAGCTTGTTCATTCGTTGTTTACTTTTCGTCACTTTTCCCGTCTCCTGTTTCTCATCGTTAATCCCCTTTATTCATGCCATCAACCGTTCAATCAGCCAGAAGCTGGCGGTGCTGCCAACCACATAGGCCACTGGCAATTGCAGTGCACCAAGCTGCCAGTGAAAGCCGTTGGCCGTTGCCACTTGAGATGTGCCTGAGCGAACATGTCGTATTGTTTTTGTTAGCAGGCCAAGTGCGGCCAGTACCGCCAAAATAAAGATAATCTGACCTGTCTCAACACCGAGATTAAAAAACAGTAGCGCTGTACCTAGCTCGGTTTGCGGTAAACCTATATCCTGCAATACCGCTGCAAAACCAAAACCGTGTAACAAGCCAAAGCTACTGGACACGCTAACGGGGTAACGCCAGGTCAGTGTGCTACGGTTGTTGCGGACTAATTCGGTTGCCAGGAAGACAATCGACAAGGCAATAATGGCCTCAACCGCGGCGACGGGTACAGCCACCCATTGGAGTGCCGCCAGCGCGAGCGTGATTGAATGCGCCAGGGTAAAGCCGGTAATGGTAATCAGCATTTTTCGCAAGGTGCCGGCAATAATGACCAGACAAGCGATAAACAACAGGTGATCCAGCCCCGCCCATATATGTTCTACGCCCAGTACAAAGTACTGCGCGGCAATACTGCTGGTGGTTTCAGGTTGCGGTAGCAGAACTTCAGTTTCACCGGGAGACACTGACAGGGTTCGGGTTTCACCATTAAGCCAGTTAATCCGGACTAAGGTGGCTAGCATCGGGTTTTGCTGTGGGTAGTGGATACTTAATGAGTTACCGCCTAAAGGGCCGCTACAGTGGCTTTGCTGGTGCCCGCGGGCACTGTGGCTGGTGGTGCAGCCCTCTAGAGTAATTTGCGGCTGGTTGTTAGCAGTAACAGTAGGTGGCGACTGCCACTTAAGGTTAATACCCGGAGCTGGCGTTTCAATAATTGCAATAAACAACGGCTGGTTATCGTTGCCCCAGATGTTGGTGCAAACCAGACTCAGCAGCAGAGTTGGCAGCCAGCGGCAAAGTCGTGCTTTCCTCAGCGCCACTATCATGGTGGTGCCTGCAGGCTCGCGGCTACGCGGTTAGTTAAGGGAGTGTATTGCACGTTTATTGTATAGGCCTCAACCAACTTGCCAATGGCACTATCGAGTTGTTGTTGCCGTTGTTGAAAGGCAAAGTCCGCGGTCACCTGACCGCGCACGCCCGCAAAAACAGGGCTGTGGCCTTGGGTCTTTTGGGTAACAAACACTAGGTGTGTGCCGTGTTCCGAGCGAAGCGGCCCGTACCAGCCTGTACTACCAACGGCAAGGGCAAAGAGTTTGTTGGCCATTGCGGCGCCAAAATGGCTGGCGATATCGTCCTGGGTCTTTTCCACATAGTTGCGGTGGTACAAAAACCGGTCGCCGTAATGCGGTGCGGCTCGGTGAGCGGGCGTCGTTTGTAGCTGTGCCAATGTGGCGTCAGCCCGTTGCCGGGCTTCTGCCGGCGACTGCGCTTGGTGGGAAAAGAAGATATGGCTAAAGGTGATACTTGGCGCAATGGCGTATTTGTCCCGATGGCTGGCGAAATAGGCTTGCAGTTCTTTAGTACTGGGCGCTGTGCTATCAATTGCAAAGGCTTCGAGCGCAAATTTGGTTTTTTGTACAACCCGTTGCCGGATAGCGCGGTCGTTGCTATCCAGCCCCAGGGTTTGTCCTTCCCGAAACAGGGTTTCTTCCCGGACAAAGGCTTCAATCAGTTGCGCACGCTGCTGTTCGGGCAGGGTGGATAAAGCCAGCGCCGCCCTATCTGCCTCGGCAATACTCGCCTGGTATTGAAAAAACTGCACCAGGTTTTTTTCATCCACCACAATGGTATTGGTCGGCGGCTCTGATAACGGCGTGTCTTTTAATAAAGTAAGGCCGACTATCGCGAAGCCGATGAGTAAAAAATGAACCAGTGGTTCGCGGCTTATTTTTATGAGTGTCGAGTGCTTCAAACGCTGCGCCGCCCAAGTTTATTCACTTCAGAGCGGCCGTATAGCGAATCGAATCTAGCTCTAACATTCACAAACAGGCCGGCAAATACCCCTGCGAGGAGCGACTCTATGGCTCGGCGGCTGAGCACAGCAGTCAGGATGGCTACGGCAGCAGGTATCAGTGAAAGCCAGCTGGATTCAGGTGTCATTAGCAGAGGTCCGCGCAGTTTGGGGATTGAGTCAGTTAGGACGTCGATTTGGTGATATTTGCTTACCACCTTCTCAAAAAGAGCCTCAACCTGATGCAGGTCGGTGACGTCGGTTTTTAACGCATGGGCTGCCGCCGCGCCTCGGCTCTTCGCCAATTCGGCGACTTCGATAGCCGATTGCATATCGATGTCGGCAACGCAAATTCTTGCACCCTCTTCAGCAAACAGCAGCGCAATTGCGCGACCAATGTTCGACGCGCCGCCAGTGATGACGACTGATTTGTTCGCTAGCTCAAGATCCATATAAATGATGACTCTATGCTGTGGTGTTTAAAACCCTGCGGCCGCGCCTGTCGGCACAATAACAGTGGTATTCGTGAATGACATCGCAGGTCCTGCAGGCCAGTACCGGTCTATTTGCGTGGGCACTCATTAGTCTGGTCCGGCGATATATGTTGACACACATGTAAATAATAATTTAATCTATACATGAATGTAAAGTATAATGGATTGGCCCTGAGGTTTTCCTTCGGTCAGTCCTTTATGGAGTAAAGTTTTAGCAGCCCACCTACCTACAATAAGATTGGGATGACCCTTATGAAACCGAGAATTAAGCAGCTAATTGGCTTGTCTGGATGTCTGACACTTTCCCTTGGGGCGGCCGAGCATGCTCTTGGGCAGCTCGAGGAGGTCATGGTAACTGCGCAAAAGCGTGAGCAAAGTCTGCAGGATGTGCCAATCTCGATGTCGGTGCTGACGGCTGAGAATCTGGACCAGCAATACATTACTGAAACTGTTTCGCTTGCGCAGGCGGTTCCGTCTCTCAACTTTCAGGCAGGGTTTGCGCCTTCATCCACTAACTTCAACATCCGCGGTGTTGCCTCCTACGCCTTTGAAGGTGGTATTCAGCCGAGCGTCGCCATGGTTGTCGATGGCGTGTCTCTGGCCAGGTCGGGCGAGTTCATTTCTGAGCTGGCAGATATAGAGATAATCGAGGTGTTGCGGGGCCCCCAAGGCACCCTGTTCGGCCGGAATACCACAGCCGGTGCAATTAACATTACTACCAGGCGGCCAAGTACAGAGTTGGAGGGCTATGTAGAGGCAAGCTTTACCGACGATGACGAGCAGTTATATCGGGCCAGATTGAGTGGACCATTGACCGAAGCAGTCGCAGGATCACTGAATGTGTTCTACCGGGACAGGGAAGGCCATCTCAAAAACGTTTATCCGGGTGGTGACGACGGTGGTGGTATTGAGTCTTGGGGCGCCCGGGCGCAACTTGACGTGAATTTCTCTGACTCGGTGAATCTATTATTGTCCGGCGACTATCGCGACGCTGAGCACGGCTTATCTCCACAAGTCACACTCGTTGCTGAACCTTCGCTTGATGGTATTCCCGCGCCAGGGTTGAATTTGCGGGAAATCCAGCAGGGTGATGGCGACCCGGCGCTTGGTCAACGCGTGATCGACGATATGTTCATGATCAATCTCAATGATAAGGATTTCGCCAAGCAAGAGCTTGATAGTTGGGGGCTGTCCGCTAACCTCACCTGGGAGATCGACGAATCGCTTAGATTTGTTTCAATATCCGCGTACAGAGAGTGGCATG
>CAJQQW010000385.1 GCA_905480565.1 uncultured Halioglobus sp.
CAGCGGCAGCGGCAGCGGCAGCATCAGCGGTCGCTTGAGCTTTTTCTACCATCGCTTTCAGGGTATCGAGATCCCTGGTGGTGGCACAGCCGGTTAGTCCTGTCAGGGCAACCAACATAAAAGCTGCGGCCGTTGTTTTGAGCGAGTTACGCATAATCATGTCCTCTAAGTGATCAGCCGTTAACCGGCTTGTTCGGTCTTTGCAGTTTTGAACGGCGCCGTCGATTAAACAACGGGCTGTGCAGTTCATTTTGGGGAGCTTTGCCACAATTGAGTCAGCATGCGCCTCCAAACGCCATTTTCAGAGAATTGCCGTCTAATCGCAAGGATTTGTTTTGCCGACTTTTTGCCGCTTAGCGGACCACTACGCGTGTGCCAACATCAATCCAGCTGGCTAGCTCAGCTACCTGCTCGTTGGTCAGGGCGATGCAACCATCGGTCCAGTTCACCGATTGGTGAATTTTTACACTGCCCTCACCAAGACCGTGGATGCCCAGTTGCCCCCCCAGTATGGTCGCCTGCGAGGGCGGGTTGCCCTGGTCCAGTTCGCGACGGAGTATACGGTAGATATCCGGGCCTATGCGGTCCTCATCAAAGGCTCTTTCGGTATGTTCTAAATTGGGGTAATTAAAGGCCATGAATAGCTCGAAACGCTTGCTGCGCCTGATTTCTGTGATGGTGAACTCCCCCAGAGGAGTCGTCTTGTCACCCCGGCTTCTGCGCAGGGCCGGACCGTTGCTGCCGATAGCGATATTCTCGAAAATCCGCACCTCGTTATCGCCCTGCATGATGGCGAGATTGAGTTCATTGGTATTCACAAATAGCCAGATATCGTTGGTGCTTCCGATCACTTCCTGTGACGGAATGGCCACGGCCAGCAGAAAGCCAAGCGTCAGTGTCAAGCGGCGATTAAACAGTGCTCGTCTCCAAAGTGGTGATATTTGAGAAGTGTGTAAAAATACCATTTTTTAGTAACCCGATGCAGTTTCTTGATGATAGCGGCGGCGCAGCGGTGGTTTGAAGGAGGGTTTTTGGTAATCTGCCACTGTTTCCCGATGGTGGCGAGTGGACGTCTGCTGAACAGTTCGGGTGATGTCAGAGCGGCTGGCACCGCGTGATGCAAAATCGATGTATGGAGTAAGAGCTACCCGTGAAAAAGGCACTGAAAATTTCGTTTGTGCTGCTCGGCCTGATGCTGATTGGGGTGAGTTGGCCCGCTTGGCAGACGTACCAGGAGATCAGGAAGTCAGCAAGCGAAGACCCGCTGGTGTGGGAGGAGGACATTGTTGAACTGGAGGCGGCCACCCGGGGTCAGTGCCCACCTGAAACCTGTGTAGTGTTCGTGGGCAGCTCGAGTATTCGCCTTTGGGATACTCTCGCTAAGGACATGTCGCCCATGCGGGTCATACAGCATGGCTTTGGTGGGGCGAAGCTCAATGACATCGTTTACTACGCGCCGCGCCTGGTCAGCGAGTACCGTCCTCGCGCTGTGGTAGTTTTCGCAGGAACAAACGATATCGATCCCCGTGCACGAAAAGATCCCGCTGTGCTGCTTGAGAGCTATCAGGCGTTTGTGAACGTCGTCGATGAGGCCATGCCTGAACTGCCCATTTACTACATCGGGATTACGCCTTCCCCGCTGCGCTGGTCCGTGTGGCCCGTTGCACAGGAAGCCAACCGGCTGATCAGAGAGTGGTCAGGTACGCGTAATAATCTGCATTTCATCGATACTTCTGGGGTATTGCTGAATGACGACGGAACACCTGATGACGAAAATTACGTGATCGACGGTTTACACCTGAGTGACGAGGGGTATGGGCAATGGACATCGGTGATTCGCCCGCGGTTGCTTGAGGAGATCGGGGCGGTACGGCAGGAGTAATAGGCCTTATCCACCGGCGACGTAAAACTGACTGAACCATTTCCGATACTTGGCGATAGGACCATCCCCGTCGCACAGGATAGGATCATCCACGTAGCGTTTGTGGTTCCAGATCGGAATGTCCTGTTCAACCCCACCTGCGATATTATCGCGTGTTGCCTCGGCCAGAACCTTGTTCATATCGGATTGTGAATTGGGCATGGTAAATACAAATCGCAGGTGAACATGCTGGTCATCAATGGGTGTAATCGTGCCCATCATGACCACCTCAAAAGCCCGTGTTATCCGCTGGATAGTTTGGCCAGGACCCACGTTGACGGAATTCACCTCGATAAATTCCCAGTCCTCGCCAGACTCGTCTGTTTCGCCCTCATCGTTGATGCGTGGCACCTTGTTCATGAGCAACGTTGAACGCTTGACCCCATCCATAGTAACTTTGCCTTCGGGCATCTCCGGGCTTGAATGAACAAACATGAAGTGAGCGACGTCTGCGCCGTTTTCCCCGGTTTCCTGCACGATGGTATTAATGGTCCAGTCGTAAAGGTCTAGCTCAGTCCAGTCGGGAGAGCCGATTTCGGGAATGGTTTCGACCTCGAAATCAGGGGACGCGTTTCCAGGGTGGTACCACGCCCAGATCATCGCGTTACGTTCGATGACAGGGTAGGGCTTTATAGTTTGTCGGCCCTTGACTCTCGGCGGCATATTCTTGGCATAGGGCACCTCCTGGCAGACACCGTCGCCGTCAAATTGCCAGCCGTGGAAGGGGCAGGCGATTCGGTCACCTTTGACTGCGCCGCCGTGTCCCAGGTGGGCGCCGAGATGGGGGCAAAAAGCGTCGAGAACGCGCGCTTCTCCAGATTCCGTGCGGAACAGCACCAGCTCCCGGCCGAAGTACGTCAGCGGTTTAACCTCGCCTACAGAGAGCTGGCTGGAGTATTCAAGGGCGAACCAGCCAAACGGTATGGGTATATCGTAACGTGTTGCCATCCAGGTGAGCTCCGTGATAAATAGTGGCCGAGAACAGCATGATGTAAATAAAAGTTATCGGGCAACCGCGCTTTTACATGCCAAGTGTGTCGCGCCGGTGATGATTATTTTTCCTTTGTCATTGCGGCAGCGAACTGTACTTTGATACTAATTTCACTATGGGAGAATACCATTAACCATCAAAACGCGC
>CAJQQW010000386.1 GCA_905480565.1 uncultured Halioglobus sp.
GAAATTGATGTTATGGAGACAGATTTAGTTCCTGCCTTACTCGCTGCAAGGCATGCAAGGGATCTGCTGCACCGGTAATAGAACGTCCAATTACGAGGTAATCCGAACCCGATGACACCGCCATCGCCGGCGTCACCACCCGTCGTTGATCACCAGCACTGTCACCCGCCAAGCGAATCCCCGGTGTCACCAGGCGAAAGTCGTCGCCGAGATCAGCACGCAAGGCGGGGGTCTCCAGAGCTGAACAAACGACACCATCAAGACCACTTTCAGCGGCCATGGTAGCAAGACGCATCACGCGCTGGTCGACCGATTCTTCGTAACCGAGGTCTATCAAATCCTGCTCTGACATACTGGTCAGTACCGTTACACCAATGAGGAGAGGGCGGTGGGAAAATGCTTCGAGAGCCTCGCGCGCGGCACTCATCATACGGCGGCCACCACTCGCGTGGACGTTGACCATCCAGACGCCCAGGTTTGCTACCGCTCGAACGGCACCCGCAGCAGTATTAGGAATATCGTGAAACTTGAGATCCAGAAATACGTCGAAGCCGAGCTTTTGTAATTCTTCTACCAGCCCGGGACCGCTACTGGCGAAAAGTTCCTTACCAACTTTCAAGCGACAACTTTCAGGTGACAGGCGCTTTGCCAGTGCCAGTGCGTCTGCCGCACAGGCATAATCCAGTGCAACGATAACGGGGTTGTTCATGGCGCGTCTACTAATACGCCTTCATCCTGCTTTTTGCCCAGTTCATCGCGAGCTTTATTCAACTGGCGCCTGCTTGACACCAACGCCGCCCGCGTACGCAGGAGAATCACGGTGGAAACCGCCATACCTACAACACCGCCGAGCGCGAAAGATAACAATATCCAAACCGCCAAGCTCTGAGGTTCAAACCGATACACAAGCACATCCAACGGGACAGGCAGTTTGTTTTGCAGAGCAAACAACACACTGGCCACTAGTGCGCCCAGCACCACAATCACGGTGAACACTTTGTGCACGAACTTCATAGGACCCCCGCACTCATTTGAATAACACCGCAGGCCGATTTATCGGGCAACCGGCTCAAGATTCCGGCTGCATGCCCAAATTGACACGCTCTCGCAGTTCCTTGCCGGGCTTGAAATGGGGAACGTACTTGCCAGCCAACTCAACTGCGTCTCCCGTCTTCGGATTCCTGCCACGACGGGGTGCCCGAAAATGCAGGGAGAAACTGCCGAAACCTCGAATCTCAATGCGCTCTCCGCTGGCCAGCGCTTGCGACATGTGCTCGATAACAGTCTTTACCGCCAACTCGACATCTTTCGCGGATAATTGGCTCTGCCGGGACAAAATCGTCTCGATCAGCTCACTCTTGGTCATATGACTCTCCAGCCAAGGTATTCTCATACATCTCATTCAGGTGCATGGATATTGTGAACCCAGCGACATAATTTCGCAAGTCGTTATTTTATAACGGAAAAGTTTCACAAATCAGGCGAGCTGCAAAGTCCGGACATAAAAAAGGCCCGACGATACGGGCCTTTTACGATCCGCGCCGAGGCGCCTGTCGCAGGGTCAGGAATCTCCCATCTGCGCCTTGATCAGATCGCCAATGGTACCGGGAGATGCGTTCTCCTGCTCTGAGTCCTTCAGCGATTCAACAGCTTCTTTTTCGTCAGCCATGTCTTTGGCCTTGACCGACAGTGACAGACCGCGGCTCTTGCGATCAACAGAGGTGATTTTGGCCTCAACAGTATCTCCCAGCTTGTAGGAGTTACGCGCGTCTTCAACCTTTTCCTGGCTGATATCAGAAGCCTTGAGGACCCCCTCTACCTCTTCCGCCAGCTTGATCGTCACCGATTTGGCATCGATGGCAATAACCTCGCCCGAGACAATTGCACCGCGATCGTGCTCTGCAACATAGTTACCGAACGGATCGTCTTCCAATTGTTTGACACCGAGGGAAATACGCTCGCGTTCCGGATCTATAGAGAGAATAACGGTTTCGATCTCGTCACCTTTCTTATAGTTTCGAACCGCTTCTTCGCCCGTTTCGTTCCAGCTGATATCCGAAAGGTGCACTAATCCATCAATATTACCTTCCAGGCCAATAAAGATACCGAAGTCCGTGATCGACTTAATACTGCCAGCGATCTTGTCGCCCTTGCTGTACTGCGATGCAAAAGCATCCCATGGATTTTGCTGGCACTGCTTGATGCCCAGTGAAATCCGACGACGCTCTTCGTCGATATCCAGTACCATTACCTCAACTTCATCGCCCAAATTGACGATCTTGGAAGGATGAACATTCTTGTTAGTCCAGTCCATTTCAGACACGTGAACCAGACCCTCCACGCCCTCTTCCAACTCGGCAAAACAGCCGTAATCGGTGAGGTTGGTGATGCGTGCATTGACACGACTGCCCTCGGGGTAACGACCGGTGATCTCAAGCCATGGGTCTTCGCCAAGCTGTTTAAGGCCAAGCGAAACGCGGTTGCGCTCTCGATCAAACTTAAGAATCTTGACGTCAATTTCCTGCCCTACCTCGACAATCTCCGAGGGGTGCTTGATGCGCTTCCAGGCCATGTCGGTAATGTGCAACAGACCATCAACACCGCCCAGGTCAACGAACGCGCCGTAGTCGGTAAGGTTCTTCACAATGCCCTTGACAGACATGCCTTCCTGCAGCGACTCAAGCAGAGCATCGCGCTCGACACTGTTGGCCTCTTCCATCACGGCGCGGCGTGATACCACAACATTGTTGCGCTTCTGATCCAGCTTGATGACCTTGAATTCGAGTTCCTTTCCTTCCAGATGCACGGTTTCGCGCACCGGACGCACATCGACCAGTGAGCCAGGAAGGAACGCGCGAATCGTATTGATATCGACAGTAAAGCCACCCTTGACCTTACCATTGATAATGCCCGTCACCACATCGCCGGCTTCGTAAGCAGCCTCAAGATCTTTCCATGCTTCTGCTCGCTTCGCTTTCTCGCGAGATAGCTTGGTTTCACCAAAACCGTCTTCAACCGCCTCCAGCGCAACCTGCACTTCATCGCCCACATTCAGGGTGCAGTCACCATTGGCATCGATAAATTGTTCGCGGGGAATAACGCCTTCGGATTTCAGTCCGGCATGGACAGTAACCCACTCGTTATCGATGTCGATTACCACCCCGGTGACAATGGCGCCGGGCTTCATATCGACTGTTTTCAGACTCTCTTCAAATAAATCGGCGAAGGATTCGCTCATTACAAAGTACCTGTTGTGTGATCGAGACAGCTTACCGTCTCTCCGTGTCTCCAGCCGACACGGGTTATGTTGTATTTACTGTTGCCCGAGCCATGGCTGGCGTCAGCACGGAAACAGCATCCTTAATAAAAAGCCACGGTAACAACGATGGTGTAGCGAAGAATCGGCGCCGTGTGCCTAGGCAAGACCTTTTTTCTCTACCGCGTGCAGTACCTGCGCGAAAACCTCAGCTACGGGCATAGCACTGCTATCGATAACAATGGCGTCTTCTGCGGGCACCAGGGGCGAGAATTCGCGATTGCTGTCGCGGGCATCACGCTCCTTGATATCCTCCAGAAGGCGCGGCAGACTAACACTTTCCCCCTTTGCAATCAACTGCTTATAACGCCTCTCAGCCCGCTCGGAAGCACCGGCCGTCAGAAATATTTTAAGGGGTGCGTCGCAAAACACGACCGTGCCCATATCACGCCCGTCAGCGACCAGTCCGGGCGGGCGCAAGAACTCCCGCTGCCGTTGCAGCAGGGCTTCCCTCACCGCCGGGATGGCCGCCACGGTAGAGGCTCCGCGCCCACCCTCTTCAGTACGGATTTGTGCACTCACATCTTTGCCCTTGCAGGCCACCAACACCTCGCCTGATTCAGACAAACGGAACGCCACATCCAGATGACGAGCAACCTTCGTGACAGCGCTGGCATTATCCCAGCTTACACCCTCCATCAAACAGGCCTGACCTACTACGCGGTATAGCGCACCACTGTCCAGCAGATGCCAGCCAAGATGATCCGCGAGCATGTGGCTAACCGTTCCCTTACCCGAGCCGGAGGGGCCATCAACGGCGATCACCGGCGAGGGAGGTGTCACGCCTGGCCACCGATTTCCAGACGAACGCCCAACTGCCTGGCCAAGCGATCAAAACCGGGGAAAGAAGTCGCAACATGGTCGCAGTCGAGTACGGTGATGACAGCATTGGCGCGCAGAGCGGCCACCGCAAATGACATGGCAATGCGGTGATCGTGGTAGGTGTGGATGGCACCGCCACCTAATTCACCCCCATCGATGATAATGCCATCGTCCAACACCTCGTTGACGACGCCTAGGGTAGCGAGCCCCTCTGCCATTGCGGCTATACGATCGCTCTCTTTGACACGGAGTTCCTCTGCCCCGCGCAGGACAGTGCGCCCACGGGCACAGGCAGCCGCGATAAACAAAGCCGGGAACTCATCAATAGCCAGCGGCACCTGCTCAGGCGGGATTTCGATGCCGTGCAGTTGCGCATAACGCACACGAATATCTGCCACCGGCTCCCCCCCCACTTCGCGCTGATTCAGCAGACTGATATCTGCCCCCATCAGGTTAAGGATATTGATTACACCGATACGAGTCGGATTAATGCCGACGTGAGTCAATAACAGGTCTGATCCAGGCACCAGGCTAGCTGCTACGAGAAAGAATGCCGCCGATGAGATATCCGCAGGGATATCGATATCGCACGCGCGCAACTGACCACCGCCGTGCAGCGCAATGACCCCGTTGTCACTCTCTACCGAATATCCGAAACCACGCAACATGCGCTCCGTATGATCGCGGGTGGGCGCGGGCTCGGTGACCTCGGTGCAGCCCTGCGCGTACATGCCGGCCAGTAGCAGACAGGATTTCACTTGTGCACTCGCCATGGGCAGGTCGTAGTGAATACCCTGCAAACAGACGCCACCTGTCACTTTGAGCGGAGGCCTGCCCTCATCAGTCGAGACAATCAGGGCGCCCATTCGCATGAGGGGATCTATCACTCGCCCCATCGGCCGGCTGCACA
>CAJQQW010000387.1 GCA_905480565.1 uncultured Halioglobus sp.
AAACCGGGTAAAAGTGCCTTTCCTTTGAGGTCGATTAATTTGGTGTTCTCGTCGCTGAGACCTAAAGCGCCTTCTTTGCTGCCGACAAAGATGATTTCTTCTCCGCTCACGGCTAACGCTTCCGCATATTCCGCCTCATCGCTCTGCATGGTCAGAATGTCGCCGCCAAAGTAGATCGAATCTGCCTTTTCTTGATCTAAAGCTGTGGCTGTTGAGCTGGCCGCAGCGCTTAATACCAACAGTAAAGAAAACCAACTTTTTCTACTTACTAATAAACACATAAAAAACCATATACACAAAAGTTAAGAGAGCAAGTGTAACGTATTGTATTCGTCCGTCGTTATGGATGTGCATCGCTTTGGATGAAAAACAAGCAGCGTCATTCGGAATTTTCAATATGCACGTCCATCTGAGGGTAAGGAATACTGATGCCCGCTTCATCGAATTTCAGCTTGACTGCCTCTGTAGTTTCCCAAAGGACGCCCCAGTAGTCTTCACTCTTTACCCATGGCCGTACCACAAAATTAACGCTACTGTCCCCGAGCTCACCCAGCGCGATTACGGGTGCTGGGTCAGCGAGCACCCTGTCATCTGCAGCGACAATTTGTTCAAGCAGCTCCTTGGCTTTCTTTATGTCATCGTTATAGCCAATGCCAAATACCATATCAACTCGGCGGGTGGGACGGGCAGAGTAATTGGTTATGTTGTTGCTCAGGATCGCGCCATTTGGAACAAGAACCTCCTTGTTATCAGGGCTTGTCAACGTTGTTGTGAAAATACTGATCGACTCTACAGACCCCGATGTACCGGCGATCTCGACAAAGTCACCTTTGGTAATAGGCCGAAAGATGATAAGCATCACCCCGGAGGCGAAGTTTGACAGGGAGGACTGCAGTGATAAGCCAATGGCCAGTCCCGCGGCGCCCAGCAGTGCGACCAGTGACGTAGTGTCGACTCCCAGCTGGCTGAGGGCTGCCACGATAACGAAAAGAAGCAGTACCCAGCGCATAATACTGGTCAGGAATCCAATCAGGATCTCGTCCATTCCGCGGCCGGCCAGCAGCTTGCCAACTGAACCGACGACTAAACTAACCACCATCCGGCCGACATAAAAAATGATGATCGAGAGAGCGATCTTTATCCCCCATGGCATGACGTAGTCATTGATAAGAGCGGTGACTTCTATGTTGTTCATATGCTTTGTGTCTCTATTTCATTAGTTTAAAAATGTGCAGCAGCTGGGTATAAATCCCGTGCCGCTGCAAGCCTTAAGTACATCAAGTGCATGTTACGGTAGGTGATGGCCTATCTGTGCGGCCTGTGCGACGTACCGGGTACGCGTCGGCGTTCTGATTAATCAATTCTCTTTTTTGATTGATGCTTGCACCGCTGCCATCATTTAATTTGGTCGGAGTCGCAAGCCCGTGTGTTGGTGCTTCCCATACTGTGCACAGGAGTGTGTTCGATCGCCGTATTTGCGTCATGCGCGGATATAGTAATGCCTCCGCCTGTCGAGTTTAGTCTAGACCGACGGTTCACGCAAAATGCGAGGGCCAGAGGCGCTAATAATTTATCGACAGCGCGGGAGAACTATTAAAAACTATGAACAGGAGTTACCCATAGGCTAACAACTAGCCGTAAAAAAAATAGTGCAGACAGGTCGAACAAGTGAGGGCAGTCCGCCGTCAATAAAGCGATATCCAACTTCGTTTTAGATGCCGGATTTGCCGTTGCTGGCTGCGCGCATCGGCGCGCCCCGGGCAGTTGTTTGCGAGGGTTCGCGAATTGACCGGGAGCAGTTCACTAAACGCCATCTAAATGATTGAAATAGCTTAAGTAATTTTTTTGCAACGGATTGCAGTAGTGACAGTTAGTGCTTCAGTCTTAGGCACCTCTTTGCCTAGCCTACGATGGACAAACCCACTATCGGTTTGCGCCCGGTCACTGGCAGGAGACTTCAGGACAGGGTACAGTGCGCGGTAATGAAATTTGATCCCGTACTGTCAAACGTATGAAAAGATTTCTCATAGCGGGCGCACTTGCTCTGCCCCTTATCCTCATCGGGCTAATAGTTGTGGTGGGTTACGAAGCCTACACATTTACTCGTCCAGTCGAGGTGACTGCATTTTCCACCCCCTGGACCGAAAAAGTAAATCCTGATGCCCCTCTTCAGGAATATCCGCGGCCCCAGCTCCGTCGTAATAATTGGCAGAATTTGAATGGCCGCTGGCAGTATTCCATTACCAGCAGAGACGGATCGCGGCCCGATAATTTTTCTGATGAAATAATTGTTCCCTATGCTATCGAATCGTCTCTATCGGGTGTCGCAGAAACGCTATTACCTGTGCAGACGCTCTGGTATAAAAAAACATTTACAGCGCAGGCCATGGATGCAGAAAAGCGGCTGCTCCTGCATTTTGGCGCGGTGGATTGGGAGGCAGAGATTTGGCTGAATGGCAGGAGGCTTGGAAGCCATCGCGGGGGTTACGTTCCCTTCAGTTTTGATATCACAGATGCGCTTCGCCCGTCAGGATTACAGGAGCTTATTGTCGCCGTTTGGGATCCGACGAACACCGGCCCTGGAGCATATGGGAAACAACATCTGGTGCCACATGGGATACGCTATACGCCTGTAAGTGGTATCTGGCAGACAGTCTGGACAGAGGTCGTACCTGAAAGTCGTGTTGAAAGCATGATAAGTGTTACGAATCTGGCAGGACGAGATGTAACGCTGAAATTGAAAACACGGGGTGCAAGATCGAGCGATAATCTTGATATCACCGTCTATAGCGGCAATGAAATAGTGGCACAGGGACTAGCTCCTATCCTGGAGAACGAGGCCGAATTGCGCATCGCGCCAGAGATTTTACGCCTATGGTCGCCTGACGACCCGTTTTTGTATGACGTCAAAATCCAGCTGGTACGTGACGGTATCCCGCTTGACTCCGTGGCCAGTTATTTTGGTGCTAGGGAAGTGATGACGGCAAAAGATAGTCAGGGAATCACCCGCCTGTTTTTGAACGAACAACCCATTTTTCACCTCGGTCTTCTCGATCAGGGTTGGTGGCCGGATGGTTTGTATACTGCGCCCACTGACGAGGCGCTTGCGTTTGACATCGAAGCAACCCGCCAAATGGGGTTTAACACTATTCGCAAGCATGTAAAGGTTGAGCCGGCGCGCTGGTACTGGCATGCGGATCGAATCGGGGTGTTGGTCTGGCAAGATATGCCCACAGGCGATGGGGGAGGCGAACGGTATGGCCAGGTTGCTCGACAAGCCCTTGATATTTTTTCGGCTCACTCAACAGGCAAGCCCTTGAGAAATCTTGATCGGTCAGCGGAATCAGCAGCGCTATATAAAGAAGAGCTGAGAGAGATAATGGATTATCTTGAATTTTTTCCAAGTATTGTGGCGTGGGTTCCTTTCAATGAAGCATGGGGACAGTTCGATACCGATGAGGTACTTGCCGAGGTAAAGGAGCGCGATCCACACAGAATAACCGGCGGTCCCAGTGGTTGGTTTGATACCGGTACCGGAGATGTACTCGATTTGCATGTTTACCTCCGTGAAGCGGACTTTGTCGAAGAGCTCCCGAATGGCCGGGCAGTGATATATGGCGAATTCGGCGGCCTGGCCCTACCAGTAGAGGACCATATCTCTGCGGTCGATGGCTGGGGTTATTCGAATTTCGATGATAATAAGGATTTTGAGGACGCATACTCGGCGATGCTGTCCATAGTAGAGGGCCTCATACCGAAAGGTCTGGCAGGTGCAATATACACGCAGACAACAGATGTAGAGAGCGAGATTAATGGGTTGATGACCTACAACAGGATGGCGTTCAAGATCGCACCAGAAAAATTAGCTGAAATAAACCAGCGATTGACCAGCCCTAATGGGCCATCAGGATTGCCAAGGAAGCAAGAGGGTTCTGCCTTTAGGGCACCGTGAAAGAAATTGCGCCTCGATAGTTTTTTCTCGGCAATTTTCGAGGCGGTATGCAAACTTATTGATTCGTGCAGTCTCAGCTGTGAGCCTGTTATACCAGAAGAGTTTTTGTTAGCAGCCCCGGCTGCGCCATCATCGAGGAAAAATTGAATGTCCCCCGAGCATCTTCGCGTCATACTGGTCGTCTACATTAGCGCACTGTTACCGTTGGTGATACTGCCCTGGCTCAGAAGTCGTAACAAGGTACCTGCCTGGGTGACTCCCGTTTATGTAGGTAGTTTCTTGCTTTGTGCGTTTGGCTGGGAAATCTGGTTTACCTACGGGTTAGTGGCTGGTGACCCTGTGGATTTGCGCCGGGCCGATGTATTGAGTCAATTTTTGCCGATTCATATTAACTGGTTGCTCAACTCTCTGGCAGATGCGGGTGCCATCACGCTGGTCGGCTTATGGCTTATGTGGCTCAGCGCGGGAAAGAATGCTCAGGTCTTCCAGTCGTGGCACTGGGGAGCATTTGCAGTCTTTATGCTTTGGTGCCTCGGCCAGAATATCTTAGTCGAAATGTTCCTGTATCATGATCAGCTTGCTGCGGGTAAACCACTGTCCTGGGCGCCGCTCGCGCCTGGAGGCCCCTGGTTGAACCCTACGTTGTTTCAGTTCAGCGACCGCACCATAACGTTTCAAGGCCAAGTCCCCTGGTTGTTGGCGCCATGGCTAATTTATGCGGGGGTCATTGCTCTCGCTCGCAAGGAT
>CAJQQW010000388.1 GCA_905480565.1 uncultured Halioglobus sp.
GATCAAAACTGGAGGTGGGCTCGTCCAGCACCAAATAGCGATGACCCAAAGGTGAGGGCTCCCAAACCTGGGCAAGCACACGAGCGAGATGCACACGCTGTTTTTCCCCGCCGGACAGCTGGGTATAAACTCGATCCGACAGATAGTCACCGTCAACTGCGCGAAGCGCCTCGGCAACAATCGCCCTGTCCTGCGTCGCGCCGGTATCATGTGGTGTGCGCCCCAGCATGACCACTTCCTCGGCAGTGAAGGGAAAACTCAGAAGGGAATGCTGCGGCAACACCGCAAGGGTTCGCGCTCGCTCCACCGCAAGCCACTCATGAAAGCCCCGTTGATTAAGGCGAACCTCTCCGCTGTCTGGCGTGAGCTCCCCTACCAGCACCCGCAAAAGACTGGTTTTGCCAGCACCATTGGGACCCAGTACAGCAGTAACCTTCCCAGGCTCCACAGCGAGATCAACATTATCCAGTAGCGAGAATTCGGCTATTCGCAGCGATAACCCTGTTGCCGAAAGAGCCACGATCAGGACACCTCGTACTTGCGCTTTTGCACGAGTAATGAAAAGAAAAAAGGCGTACCCAACAGTGCGGTAAGAATACCCGTGGGCAATTCCGAAGGGGCGACAACCACTCGAGCTACCGCGTCTGCCACAACCAGTAAAATAGCGCCAAGCATTGCAGAGGCCGGCACAAGGTAGCGGTGATCGGGACCAATGACAAGGCGCACCATATGCGGCACGATCAAGCCGACAAAGGAAATCGTTCCCGCAACCGCAACCGCTATACCGATTGCCAGCGCGGTCATAAGAATCAGCTTACGCTTCACAATATCCACATTGATGCCGAGATGACGAGCCTCTGACTCGCCCAGCAAGAACGCATTAAGCGCTGCCGCCTGCCGAGGCATAATGATCATAACTATTACCACCGCCAGTGCAGCAATCCATACGCGGGGCCAATTGGCCGCATCGAGACTGCCCATTTGCCACAAACTAATACGCCGCAGCATCTCGTCGTCAGCAACAAAAGAGAACAGGCTGTTAAGCGCGCCGGCCAGAGCACTAATAGCAATGCCTGCCAGCAGCATTGTGGCGACTGAAGTGCCTGTAGTGGAGGTCGCTAAACGGTAAACAAGCAGCACTGCCAGAAAACCACCGACAAAAGCGCCGACGGCAACCAGCGACAAACCGGCGAATTGGCCGCCCTGCAGCAGGACGCCACCGCCCAACACGATCATCAGGCTGGCGCCGGCAGAGGCGCCGCTGGAGACACCGATTAAAGACGGATCTGCCAATGGATTACGAAACAGGCCCTGCATGGCGGTGCCACACACCGCGAGACAAACCCCTACCAGTGCCGCCAGGAGGACTCGTGGCAGTCGTATCGCGAACAGAATAAGCCCCTCCTGGGTACTGGGCATCCCACTGAACAACTCACCGGTCGCAGCCAGCAGCGCGGCAGGCTTTATCATGACCGGTCCCATCATCATTGCCAAAAGCAAAAGAGGCACCAATGCGGCCGCCAGTGCAAATAACAGACGATGGGGAGACATCAGGCGCATGATCCCGCCTCTTCCTCGTAGGCTATCGACTCCCGAATAGTTTGCATGACCATTATCGCGAGACGCTCACCCAGCAGGGTGTGCTTGCCAGCAAAACTTATGGGATCGCCAGTGTTGCCAGAGAATACCGCCACGGCATCGGTACCAGTACCAGTCGCCAGCCCCCCGCTAACAGGGCTCACAATGTTTAGCTCATGCAAAATCGCCACCTTGGCTTCCGTCGCTATAGTGATCATCTCTATCATGGCGTGATCCAACACCCGGGCGTCAGTCATCAAACACAGGTTGATCGTGCCTCGTTCAAGAGGCACCGCCTGCAGCTGACGATACTCAGCCCTGTCGCCAGCACGACGCGCATTCTGCAGCCCAGTCGTCACCAGAACAGCGAACTGCCGTCCCTGAATGTCTTCTCGACACAGGCGCAGAGATTTCATCGAGGCGGCGGTCATCATACCTACCGTGACATCAGTACAACCGAGCTTATCGCAAGCGGCCTGAAGAGTTACCGCGGGATCTTCCAATCCGCTTTCGGCCTGTCTTTCGACTTTAAGATTGAGAAAATCGGTCGCCCTGGTAAACCCGCCGTTTAATACGGCTGTGCTAACGACGCGGTGTGATGTGTCACAGTGCACGTGCACGTAGCCATGTGTCTTCGACAGGTAAACGCCCTCCATCAGACATTGACTGTCTTTGTCGCCCATGCTCATGTGGTCACCTCGGGGGACTGAGCCATCATGAACAACTTCGCGCAAAAAGCGCGTCGCAATCGATTTCGCGCTCGAGAACGTCTGCCAACCGGTCCAATTCCCGCTCGCGCAATGCCGCTACATCCAGCTCTTCCTCTGCTACCCGCAGGCCCGCCCAATCCAGCAGGGCATCGCGCGAGGTAGCTTGGTCAAACAGGCCATGAAGATAGGTGCCCAGCACCTGGCCATCTGCAGAGATAGCACCATCGTCGCGTCCATCGCGCAATCGCACCGCTGGTCTCGCGAGCCCAGCACCACTGGAAATGCCACAATGAATTTCATAGCCTTCCACGGTCGCCCCTACGCTACCGCGCTCTCTGTTTGCCTCAATATTCAGGGTGCCCCCTGCCTGGCGCAGCTGTTTCTGGCACTTCAACTCAGTCTCAATATCCAGCCAACCAAGGCCCTGCGTAAAACCCGGCGGACCCTCAATACCCTCTGTATCACTTATTCCGTGTCCCAGCATCTGAAAACCGCCACAGATGCCTATGACCTTTCCCCCGTAACGCAGGTGTCGGGTAATCGACTCGCACCAGCCATTATCACGCAGCCAATTGAGGTCCATTCGCACGTTTTTACTACCAGGAAGAACTATCAAATCTGCGGACGGTGGCTCGGCGCCCGGTCCCACAAACTTTAGATCTACCTGAGGATGTAATCGCAGCGCATCAAAATCTGTGTGGTTACTGATACGCGAGAACACCGGCACAACAACCGTAAGCACCTCTGCGTTGTGAGACAGCACTTGAGCGGTATCAATCGCATCTTCAGCGTCGAGGTGCAGGCCTTGCAAATACGGCAGCACACCCAACACGGGCTTCCCCGTATGATCCTCCAGCCAGTCGTTGCCAGGTTGCAGCAAACCGATGTCCCCGCGGAATTTATTGATCACGAACCCACTGACACGGTTCTGCTCCGAGTCGGACAACAGCGCCAACGTGCCCACCAAGTGGGCAAATACGCCACCGCGGTCGATGTCGGCCACGATGATTACGGGACAATCAACTCTTTCGGCAAAACCCATGTTGGCGATATCCCTTTCACGCAGATTGATTTCAGCGGGACTCCCTGCCCCTTCGACTACTATATAGTCGTAACGCTGCATAAGGCGACGATAGGACTCCAGCACCGCCTCCATGGCGGTTGTCTTGAAGTCGTGGTAGGCGCGGGCATCAAGGTGAGAAACAGCATGTCCATGAATAATCACCTGTGCGCCGGTGTCACTGGTGGGTTTGAGCAGGATCGGGTTCATATCCGTATGTGGCTTTAACCCACAGGCCTGTGCCTGTAGGGCCTGAGCACGACCGATTTCACCGCCATCCACGGTAACGGCGCTGTTCAGTGCCATATTTTGCGGCTTGAAAGGGGCGACTCGGCAGCCACGACGCGCCAGCACACGGCATAGTCCCGCAACAAGAATACTCTTACCTGCGTCTGACGTCGTGCCCTGTACCATGAGTGTGCTGTTCGTATTGGGCTTTCCCGACAATGGTGAACTCCCTGGATCTGACAAATATTCGGCACACATACCAGCCACCGCCGGCAATAATGACTGCAGAGAAGAAGGATAATTAGAAAGGGAGTGCAGCATCTGACGCTGAACGACCTTTACTGAAGCCCTCCGCTTCGTTGCCGCATGTGTCAGGCTGGTATCGGACTCTCAGCTACGCGCTGACAACCGTTGCGGGGGCAGCGGTGGCGCCTGTTATCCAGACCCACACTTCCCATTTGGCCGGGAAACGTCTATTTTAAACGCCTCACCAAGCACCTGACATGTGACCAAACCTTAGGGATTTACCTCCCGATTGTCAATCCAATGCAGCAGCGTAGGCAGCCACGCTGCGCTTTGCTAAGCTCCACACCACACACACAGTTTTCGATCGCGCATACCGGAGATATCGACTATGAAACCAGAGACAATTGCCCTGCACGCTGGCTACGGGGGAGACCCAAGCACCAATTCGGCAACCACCCCGATCTACCAGACAACATCATTCACCTTCAACGATAGCCAGCACGGGGCAGATCTGTTCAATCTCGCCGTACCTGGGAATATCTACAGCCGAATCATGAATCCCACCAACGCGGTGTTGGAACAACGTCTGACAGAACTGGAAGGTGGCGTCGGCGCACTTGCAGTAGCCTCTGGTATGGCGGCGATACGCTACGCAATTGAAACCATCGCGGAAGCAGGCAACAACATTGTCAGAACCTCACAACTTTACGGTGGCACCTATAATTTATTTGCACATACTTTTCCCCGCCAAGGTATTGAAACCCGATTTTCCGCCGCAGATGATTTTGCCAAAGTGGCCTCACTGATCGACGAAAATACACGCGCGCTGTTTTGCGAATCTATCGGCAATCCAGCAGGCAATATTGTAGATATCGAACGATGGGCAACTATCGCCCACGATGCCGGCGTCCCGCTCATCGTGGATAACACAGTAGCGACACCCCTGCTCTGCCGCGTATTCGATTACGGCGCAGATATTTCGGTGCACTCTCTGACAAAGTACATCGGCGGTCACGGCACCACTATCGGAGGCGCTATTATTGACTCAGGAAAGTTCGACTGGGCCGCGCACAGCGACCGCTTCTCAATAATGACTACCCCGGATCCTTCCTATCACGGCGTGGTATACACTGAGGCCATGGGCGAGACCGCTTACATCGGTCGCTGTCGGGTAGTACCACTGCGTAATACGGGTGCTGCGTTATCACCCAACAGCGCGTTCCAGATCATGCAAGGACTGGAGACCCTCTCCCTGCGAATGAAAAAGCACTGCAAGAATGCCAAGAAAGTCGCCAAGCATCTGGCGCAACACCCGCAGGTCGAGTGGGTAAACTACGCCGGCCTGCACGACAGCCCCTACTGGGACAACTGCAAGAAGTTTTGCGGCGGCAAAGCGGCAGGCATTTTAAGCTTTGGGATAAAAGGTGGCAGCGAGGCAGGAGCGCGCTTCATCGACGCGCTGGAGATGATCCTGCGACTGGTGAATATCGGCGACGCGAAGTCGCTGGCCTGTCATCCGGCAAGCACTACGCACCGACAGCTGAATCCCGAGGAACTTGCCTCTGCCGGCGTCAGTGACGACATGGTCCGACTCTCAGTCGGCATTGAGCACATTGACGATATTCTCGCTGATATTAATCAGGCCCTCGCCGCGGCTGCAGGGTAAAAGAGCATTTTTGAACAGCACAGGCCACCGTTAGATTCCCGCGCTATGCGGTGATGTGGCGCGCTCGCCGACGATGCATAGCGTCTGCGGACTGGCCAGTAACAGACTGGAGTCATTAGCGGGCCGTGCTAACGGATACCGGAACTGATTTGAATTGAGGGGTGTGGCTGCGTGGATCCAACGCCCGTGTCGTCAGGCAGTTCGCCTCTGGATAATACGCAGCGACACAGCGCGGCGGCAGGTCAAAGCACTTTACGCGAAGTCTTTTCATAATTCCGCTGTCAGACTGCAAATCCACCAAGTCGCCCTCACTCAGGCCAAGCTCCAGCAGATCAGTCATGTTCATTAGGACGGACCAGCGATCGCTGATGCCGCGATAGCTATCCTCTTCGTCATAGATAATAGAGTTGAATTGCCCTTCACTGCGAATACTGAGTAACGTAAAAGGGCGCGCCGATGCTGGCCTTAACTGATCCTTGTGCGGCACGAACCGCGCGCGACCATCAGCCATTTGAAACCGGGGCGTATGCAACAAACGATTTCCGACATAAAACTCCTGACGGGCAACATCGATATCTGCTAACGCTTCCATACCTGGCACCACCGCAGCGATCGCCTGACGCACTTTACGATGCTGCTTGAACTCAGAAAAATCGATGGCCGCGTCAGGGAGCAGGCGAGCGCCGATATCAGCAAGAATAGCAACCTCTGACCGCACCGACGCGATACGATCTATCCCACCGTCACTCAAGCGAACGTAATTGAACATGGATTCCTGTGTGGTTGGCTCTGGCTCTTCGTCTCGGGCGCATACGGGCAGCACGAGACTTTCTCCGGCATCCACTCCAGTCACGTGACTGCGATTAAGTGTTGTCGTCATGTACAGTTTGAAATCGATATTATCGAGCGCCTGGGCAGCCCAGCCACTGTCGGGTGTAGCCTCATAAAGATTGCCGCCCATCATCAAAGCCGCATCCACATTCCCAGCATGAGCCTGTTCCAGAGAAGCCATGGTGTGTTTTCCCTTTTCGCGTGGCAGGGTTACGCCAAGTCGATCTTCGATACGCGAAAATACCTGCTCCGGGAGCACTGGTTTGACGCCAATTGTGCCAATGCCCTGGACATTACTGTGGCCTCGCAATGGCAAAAGCCCGGCATTTCGACGCCCGACCATGCCCCGCAATAAGGCCAAGTTGCAAAGCCACTCGATATTATTCACGCCGTGACAATGGTGCGTCATACCCATGCCCCAGGCAAAAATAGTGGCCTTCGAATTGGTATAGGCTGTAACCACTTCATCCAATTGCGCTTGGCTGACTCCGCATTCAGCCAGCAATTCGCTTGTCTGCAGACCCGCTAGATGCTCCTGCAGTAACCCGAAGTCACGGGTATGCGCACTGATAAATGTTTCGTCGACAGCATTGCGCTCCACCAGCATTTTGGCTATGGCGCTAAAAAGCGCGATATCTGCACCCGCGAAAGGCTGGAGATAGGTACTCGCAACCTCATCGCCGCCCTTTATCAAAGAACTTGCCATTTTTGGCGCTGCAAAACGCACCAGTCCCGGCTCCTTAAGGGGATTTATAACAACTACCTTGCCCCCACGCCGACGCAAGTCGATTAGTTTGTGCAGTAATCGTGGGTGATTTGACGCGGGGTTGGCGCCAACCAGGAAAAACAGATCGCAGCCCGATATATCTTCAAGTTCGATTGTCGAAGTGCCTGTACCAATGGTATTCGCTAATGCCTCGCTGGTAGCCTGATGGCAGTAGTACGAACAATTACTCACATTATTAGTGCCGTAAAGCCTTGCCAGTAACTGCAAAACAAAGCCGGCCTCGTTGGAAGATCGACCCGAACTATAGAAAAAACTTCGCTCTGGCGCGCATTTCGCGAAGCCATGCGCGGCACGGTCCAGGGCCCAATCCCAATCCACTGTTCGGTAGCAATCATCTCCAGCCGCTTTATGGATTGGCTGCCCTAATCGACCAAGATGTTCTAGCTCATGGGCAGTGAGGTCTCGAAAATCCTTCAGGCTGTGCTGGAAAATTGCTTCAGGAATAGGCCGCTGAATATCGGTCGATTGGGCTTGAATACTTTTATTACAGACAGAGGGAAATTCGTCCAACTCATTCGTCATACCACCACGCTGGCCACCCATCCCAAGGCCGCAGGCCTTGCAGGTGTTTTTAGCACCGAGCGCCCTTGCGGAATCGAGCAGACCTATCTGGACGGCCGTCTTCAGCGTGTAAAGTATTTTCTTGGTGCCACCGCCAATCACTGCCATCGATTGCCACCCAGGAATCTGTCTAACTAGCGCAAGATACCTCCAGACTACACCAGCGCGTGAAGAGCAGATACCCCTGTGCAGCGAGGAGGGGCTAACTCGTATTATTCACGTTGGGCGCTGCAAAAGCATTAACTGCCCGCGCGCCAATCAGGCATACGCCAAAGCCTGCAGGTCCCCGGGGGTTAGACGGGGCGCTTCAGTAGAGCAGGGATATCGCTCAGGGGGCCACCGTCAACCGGATCTCCAGCGTCACGCAGCGCGGGACCAAGCCGGGGACGTACCTCCTCCGGTCTCAATGCCTCGCCGCATTCGCTACAAGTGAGTACGGGCGTGGTGATGGCCCCACAGGTATGATGCACCCACTCCAGCGGAGCCCCCTCTCCTCGATCCATCCACTCATCGCCCCAGCAGGCAAGACTCATCAACACGGGATACAAACCGAGACCCTTGCGAGTAAGACGATATTCATAGCGCAAAGGGCGATCGTGATAGGGAACCTTGACCAAAACGCCCTGCTCCACCAGCTTCGAGAGACGTTCCGACAGACGGTGCCGGGTGATGCCGAGATTACGCTGAAAGTGTTCAAAGCGGCGGGTGCCAAAAAATGCATCCCGCAGAATCAGCATTGTCCAGCGCTCACCCACTACGGATAGCGCGCGCGCCACTGAGCAAACTTGTTTATCGATATCATCCCAACGCATGAAAGCTCCCGGTGCCGCGTATCCCTGTGGTATACATCCTAGTTCAATTTAGCATAGCCCGCTTACAGATAAAGGGGCGATCATATCCAGCTCCTTATCCACGCTATGCCGCCCTGGCACGTCCAGATTGGTCATTACCTAACGCCAGGCTTAGGCTAATGGGTTCGGGTATCATTTTTCATAATCATGCCCCCTGTCAGCGCGCAGCTGCACAAGTAATTGCGCGAGACTACCTTATCGTTTTCGCACACTCACAGGTTTTCGCATACGGGAGTGCTCTTAATGTGGGCACTGACTGGCAGGCAAAAAAAAGGCGAGCCTACAGCTCGCCTGAAAAACGGTGCTCTGCTGCCTGTTACAAGCAAAGCCGGCCAGAGGCATTCTAGCCAAACTGATTCATAGTGTTGTCTTTACCTGCCGCCTTCAGTGCGGCGTCGCCAGAGAAATACTCCTTGTGATCGTCGCCCAGATCGGATCCGGCCATATTTTGATGTTTCACGCAAGCGATACCCTGACGAATTTCTTTGCGTTGCACGCCTTTGACATAACCCAGCATCCCCGCCTCGCCAAAGTATTCCTTGGCAAGGTTATCGGTAGACAATGCCGCAGTATGGTAAGTGGGAAGAGTGATCAAGTGGTGGAAAATTCCCGCTTCGCGTGCGGCATCTGCCTGGAACGTACGAATACGCTCATCGGCCTGGGCAGCAAGCTCGGTATCATCATACTTCTCGCTCATCAGCGCGTCGCGGTCGTAGGCAGACAAGTCCTTGCCCTCTTCGCTCCAGACATCAAACACTTGCTGACGGAAACTAAGCGTCCAGTTAAATGAAGGCGAGTTGTTGTATACCAGCTTGGCATTGGGGATCACCTCGCGCACACGGTTGACCATGCCAGCAATCTGGCCGATGTGGGGCTTCTCTGTTTCGATCCATAAGAGATCTGCGCCTTCCTGCAGCGAGGTAATGCAGTCCATTACACAACGGTCTTCACCTGTGCCCTTGCGGAACTGGTAGAGGTTAGAGGGCAGCCGCTTGGGTCGCAGCAGTTGGTCGTGGTGCTTGATGACAACATCGCCATGATTCATCTGGTCGACTGTTAACTCTTCCATATCGAGAAAACTATTATACTGGTCACCCAAGTCTCCAGGCGCATGAGTAATCGCAATCTGCTTGGTGAGACCTGCACCAAGCGAATCGGTACGGGCTACGATCACACCATCATCAACGCCCAATTCAAGAAACGCGTAGCGCACGGCGCGTATCTTGGCGAGGAAGTCCTCATGCGGAACCGTAACCTTGCCATCCTGATGTCCACACTGCTTTTCATCAGACACCTGGTTTTCAATCTGGATAGCACAGGCGCCCGCCTCAATCATCTTCTTGGCGAGCAAATAAGTCGCTTCGGCGTTACCAAAGCCGGCGTCAATGTCGGCAATAATCGGCACCACGTGGGTCTGAAAATTATCGACCTTATTCTGCACCGCTTTTTCAGCAACATCATCGCCAGCTTCACGGGCTGCATCCATTTCGCGAAATAAGCCACCCAGTTCGCGGGCATCGGCCTGACGCAAGAATGTGTATAACTCTTCTATCAACGAAGCAACGGACGTTTTTTCATGCATAGACTGATCAGGAAGCGGACCAAACTCGCTACGAAGAGCTGCAATCATCCAGCCCGAGAGATACAGGTAGCGCTTGTTGGTTTCGCCAAAGTGCTTCTTGATGGAGATCAGCTTTTGCTGTCCTATAAAACCATGCCAGCATCCCAGTGACTGGGTATAGCTGGATGGATCCGCATCGTATTCCGCCATATCCTTGCGCATGATGGCTGCGGTGTAACGGGCAATATCAAGACCAGTCCTGAAGCGGTTCTGGAGGCGCATGCGCGCTGCTGATTCAGGACTGATCTGGTCCCAGCTGGCGCCTGCGGCATCGCGCAACTTTGCTATTTCTGCGAGATCGTTCTGGAAGTCTGACATGGTATTCACCTCTGAATGCGGCTTTCAGGATTATAGTTGCCGGAACCCACCCTCTCACCGGGCACCGTCTCTAAGTCAAGGCCGCCATTCTAATCATGACGCCCGCATAACTGAAATTAATAGTGAAGATATCTGCTATTCACCTAGTGAATGATGTCAAGATGGATGCGCGTGACGAACAAGCCCACCGGCGGTCTGCTACGTGGCGGGGAGACCCCGGGTAAGGGCCCTGACCGGCGTCTCCAATTCCACAGTGCCGAGGTACCCTCCCCCCTGAGCAATATCGTCATGGACACCAAAGCCCAGCAACTCCTGAGCTCGCGGACTGAGCTTTTTAGCTATCGACCACGGCATGGCCAACACCTGGTTTTCTTCCGTGCGCAACCAGCCCAGACAATAGCTCACATGCATGCCCCGACGGCTGGATTGTGCAGAGGTATTGGCGCCGCCTGCATGAAAAGTGTTGCCTGAGTATATGATCGCACTGCCCGCCTGCATTTCCGCGGGCACCATTTCGTCCATCTCCGGATAACGATCATCGTCCCAACGATGGCTGCCGGGCGCTACCAGGGTGGCGCCGTTGCCGGCAGTAAAATCGACCAGCGCAATCACAGACGCTAACTGCACCTCACCGGACAGCGGAGGCAGACGCTTCCATACCCACGCATCGCGGTGAATTAGCTGCGCATCGCATCCCGGCTCACGCGTCATCAAATGGGCAATGTTCAACTGGTAGTCACTGCAATTTGGCTTCAAAACTGCCTCACAAAATGCCGCATACAGCGGATGTAATAAAACATGCTCAATAAACTCCGGAGACTTGCCGGCAAGCCCCGCGAGGTGAGACACATTATCGCCGAAAAAGTCTGCGATAATGGGATTCACATACCCCTGCTCGCTGCATGCCTCAGCCTCTGAAAGCCTGTCGAACTCTGCATTAAGAGTGCGGGTTATCTCTCGCGTTAAAAAATTCTTTACAATAACAGCACCGCACTTTTCCAGCGCGGTGACTAACTCCAGCGTCGGCGCATCGGCGGGCAATGTTGGTATATCTAGTGCCATATTCAATTTCTCCAGACTACAGCGCGACAAACAGAGTACACCCGCCCGCTGGCAAATCCTAAGGTTTCCATATGGCCTATTTGCATAGTCGCCCTGGTACTATAATCTTGAGACTCGCAGTCCCGTCGTGAAACCAGGCAATCACTATGACCTACCCCGACAAACACGCTCTGCTCAAGTGGGCGAGACAATATCCGGACTTGTGGAATGCTGGCGACAAGCAAGCGTGGATAGATAACTGGCAGTCCGTGGCCACCGGAGACTTTCGCATGCTTGATCCGGTGGGCACGCCGGAAAAGCGGGGTTTCAAATCCTGCTGTGAGGATAGCTGGGACCTGTTTCAGCCCAGAGTGCGTTTTCGTATCCAGCCAGGCACTCTCTTTGTCTGCGCCAACGAGGTCGCTTGGTGTCTGGAAAATCATTTTGAAGCACAGGATGGACCGCAGGTACAGTACAGCCTTGAGACCTATCAGTTCGGCGAAAATAACTCGGTAAATATCCGCACCTATTACCGCGTTCCCGCGCATGATAATGAGCATCTTGGGGATATTTTTCAAGACTACCTGCCAGCAAATGCGGAAGGCATTTAGGGCTGTAAAGCACTATCCATAAACACTTTACTGCGCGATAACACTGCGGACACCAAACCCCGCAGCTGGGAGGCATTGATTTGCAGTAATAACGCACGGGACTGTATACGGCTATCACAGGGCTATAGGCGCGCTATGTGCTCTACCCACAGATTAGTTGATTTTACAAAACAGAGAACCGACACTCATACTTTTTGCGGATAAGACTTCATCCATGATCGACCTGATCGCAATATTTGTTCTTTTTTTCGCCGTAATCGATCCCATCGGCACCGTCCCCGTGTTTATCGCCGTCACTCGGCACCAGAATCCAGCGGAAAAACGCAGGACCGCGCTCAAGGCCACGCTTGTGGCAGCCGTTATTCTGGTTTTCTTCGTGCTGGCGGGCGAACAGATACTCGAATCATTGGGTATTCCCTTATCCGCGTTTCAGGTTTCCGGCGGAATTATTCTATTCCTGTTTGCGCTCACGATGATATTTGGAGAGAGCAAGCCAGAGGAAGAGGTGAAACTCAGTGGGGACGCACAGGACAAGTCGATCTTTCCCCTCGCAGTGCCCTCTATTGCAAGCCCCGGCGCCATGCTGGCAGCGGTGATGCAAACGGAGAATACATTGTTTAGCCTGCCAGAGCAGGCCCAGATCACAGGGATAATGCTGTTGGTACTGGCGTCAGCATTAATTTTGATGCTCGCCTCTACTTATGTGCATCGTATTATCGGCGACAGTGGCGCGAGCATTATAAGCCGGATCATGGGGATTATTCTCGCGTCGATGGCGGTAACCAGCGTATTAGAGGGTCTCGTTGCCTACTTCGGGCTATGACGTTTGGATCAGGTCAGTCATCCGCACGCGATCGATTGACGGCAACACGTGCACGTGCCTCCATCGCCAAATTACCGTCGGCATCCAAAGCCCAGAGAGTAATCAATTCACCATCACGACGGCCCTGTAGTATCAAGTCCGAGCCTTCCAGCAGAGGGGCCACGGCTCGGAACTCAAAATACGCGAGCGTCACAGCGGGCTGTCGCCGGTGCAAAAGATCCAACAGCAGGGTTGCAGTCAAAGGCCCTTGCACAACCAGCGAGGAATAACCCTCCTCGCCTATAGCGTAATTCCTGTCAAAGTGAATACGGTGGCTATTGAACGTCAGTGCCGAATAGCGAAACAACATAACGCTATCTGGTGTGAGCTTGCGATGCCACTGAGCCTCATCAGCTGCGGGCAGAGTCTTGCCACGGGCAATGTCCCCGTCCCGATAAACAAGATCCTGAATTTCTTCAATGACAAGCTTATCGTTCACAAAAACCTCGTGCCTTAGCGTGACAAATACCAGAGCACCGCTGCCGCCGTGGCGCTGGCGGATATCGATAATAGTGGACTGCTTACGCGCGGCATCCCCAAGCATGAGAGGTGATAAGAATGTCACGCGTGAGCCCGCCCACATGCGGCGCGGGAGCGGCACCGGGGGCAGAAACCCGCCGCGTCTAGGATGCCCGTCCGCCCCTAGGCCGGATATTGGCTCTGCATCGTGAAAGTACAACCAGTGCCAGCAGGGAGGTAATATGCCTGCGGGACCAGCTAGACTTGAAGGGTGGTCCAGCGTAGCAGACAGGCGGTCCACTGGCGCGGCTACAAGATTGTCTTCGCGCAGCTCACTGCGCCCAATCCAGGTCTGCAAATGGCCAATATCCACTTTTCTCATGCGCTGGAGTCGCCATTGCGAGGACGCTCAATTAGCATCATCGCCGAACTCCCGCCGAATGGCGTCACTGTGCGCACCAAGGGTTGGCACCGCGCCCAAAGCGCAGAGCCCTTGGCCCGATTGTGCCGGCGGCGCCACCAGGTCCACAGGCCCGGAGGGGGTATCGACAGTCACCCGACGAAGTTGAGGATGTCGAGCCAGATCCTCTACGGAATTAATTGCACCATAGGCTATGTTAGCCGCTCCCAGTCGCTGCGCGAGTTCCTCACGGGACAGTCCAGTGAAAATCTGTTCTATCACTTGATCCAGAGCCGGCCGGTTGTTACAACGAGCGGCGTTATCGGCAAAGCGGTCGTTCGTTGCCAAATCAGCATCACCCAGTACCTGCTTACAAAAGCTTAACCACTCCCGCTCGTTCTGAATCGAAATCACCACCTGCTCGCCGCCAAGGCAGCTGTATGCGCCATAGGGTGCAATAGAAGGATGGTTAAGACCCACCCTCCGGGGTGCCTCTCCCCCTTCCTGGTGCAATAACGGTACAGTCATCCAGTCTGCCGTGGCGTCGAACAACGATACGGCAAGCGACTTGCCCTCACCGGTGCGACCACGCTCGATCAGAGCCTCGAGAATCGACGCATGCGCGTACATGCCGCAGGCAATGTCACTGATCGATACACCCACTCGGCCCGGCTGTTCCGGCGCGCCAGTGATAGAGTCAAGGCCGCTTTCACATTGCACGAGCAGATCGTAGGCTTTCATATCACGGTAAGGCCCCTCACTGCCGTAGCCGGTAATATCCATGGTGATTAGTCGGGAGTTGGCACCACGCAAGGTGTCGCTACCCAGGCCCGCTCGTGTCGATGCCCCCGGGGCAAGATTTTGTACAAAAACATCAGCCCGCTGCAGGATGCGGCGAAGCAGTGCCGCATCCTCTGGAGACTTGATATCGAGACAGAGGGATTCCTTACCACGATTGGTCCACACGAAGTAGGCGCTCTCTCCACCCGCCACACTGTCGTAACTTCGGGCGAAATCACCCTCAGCCCGCTCCACCTTGATAACACGGGCCCCCGCATCGGCAAGACGAGAAGTGCAATACGGTGCCGCGACAGCTTGCTCCAACGCGACAATCAGAAGACCTTCCAGCGGCCGATGCATTAGAAAGACCGGGGCAAATCCAGCTCACGCGTGGCGACGTGAGAAAGGATTAGATTAGTAGAAACAGGG
Organism: uncultured Halioglobus sp.; assembly: GCA_905480565.1. GTDB lineage: Bacteria > Pseudomonadota > Gammaproteobacteria > Pseudomonadales > Halieaceae > Marimicrobium. The sequence goes on from CAJQQW010000388.1 coordinate 15,040, forward strand.
GCAACCTGATAAAGGCGTGTCTCGCGAAATTTACGCTCAATATCGAAGTCAGCGGTGAAACCGTAACCTCCAAATGTCTGAATGCAGGTATCCGCAGCAAGCCATGATGCTTCCGAGGCCAGTAACTTCGCCATGTTTGCTAACGAGCCCGCAGGCTTGCCCGCATCATAGGTCTGCGCCGCCTCGCGCACCATCAAGGCGGCCGCCTCTGATTGAATATGAGCGCGCGCAATTGGGAACTGCACACCCTGATTGGTGCCGATGGGCCGGCCAAACACCTCGCGTTGACGGGCATAGTCAGAGGCTTTTTCATTGAACCAACGAGCGTCGCCGATACATTCCGCGCCTATAAGAATACGCTCTGCGTTCATGCCATCGAGGATACAGCGAAAACCCTGCCCTTCCGTACCTATCAAATTTTCTGCAGGCACCCGGAGATCGTCAAAAAACAACTCCGTGCTTGCATGATTCATCATCGTATCCAATGAATTGATAGTGAGGCCGTTGCCTACAGCCTCACGCATATCAACCAGAAATACCGACATGCCGTCTGTATGCTTTACACACTCGTCACGCGGCTTAGTACGCGCTAACAGAATCATAAGATCGGAATGTTCAGTGCGCGAGATAAACACTTTTTGGCCATTTACCACATAGTGATCACCATCGCGAATCGCGCGTGTCTGAATGCGTGATGTATCTGTTCCACTCGTGGGCTCGGTCACGGCGAATGCCTGCAAACGGAGAGAGCCGTCGGCAATCAGAGGCAAATACTGAGCTTTTTGTGCATCGCTCCCATGACGCAACAGGGTTCCCATGGTGTACATCTGGGCGTGACAGGCAGCGCCATTCCCGCCACTGCGATGTACCTCTTCCAGAACAGCACAGCCAGCGGCCAGCGGCAGACCTGAGCCTCCGTATGCCTCGGGAATTAAAGTAGCTAGAAAACCCGCCTCAGTAAGCGCTGCGACAAACCTGGATGGATAGCTCTTGTCTTTGTCCAGGGCGCGCCAATATTCTCCGGGAAAGCGGGCACACAGTGCTTGCACAGCCTCCCGAATTTCGGGGTAGTCCAATTCAGTTGCGGTGTTCATTTGTTGTGCTCCCAGTGAGGCAGGCTCTATAAAAACCAGGAGCCGCCATCCACCATATGCGTCTGGCCGGTAACGAACTCACTCTGATCAGACGCCAGATAAAGTATTGTGCCGGTGAGATCTCGTGGTTCCAGATTACGCTGAATTAACTGTCCGGCGGCAATAACGCCTTTGGCTTTTTCGAATTTCTCACCGAAGAATTCCTCAGTTCCCTCAGTCATTACCGCAGAGGGAGCCACCGCATTCACCCGGATGCGATCTCTGCCCAACTCGCGGGCCATAGCCCGTGTCATACCGATCACGGCTGCCTTAGATGCCACGTAGTCCATACCGTAAGGCAAACCGAATAGCGCCGCCAGCGAAGAGATGTTGATAATGGAACCGCCACCAGCAGCTCGCATGGGATGCACCACAGCTTTGGAGGCTTGCCAAAGGCCTTTTACATTGACATTCATCACCGCGTCCCACTGATTCTCTTCCAACTCCTCAAACCGCCCGCCCTTCAGTCCACCATAGAGCGCCGCATTATTAACGAGAATATCAACGCGGCCAAATGCATTGCTCGCTGCTTCGGCCATTGCCGTGCAACTGTCCATACGCGTGACATCTGTTTTTACATGCTCCGCATTGCCACCTGCGGCCCGAATCGCGACGACTGTTTCCTCACAGCTACTCACATCACAGGCCAGTACTGATGCCCCTTCTCTCGCCATCGCCTCAGCGTACGCCCGACCCAGACCGCGAGCTGCACCCGTAACGATAGCGGTCTTATTTTCAAGTTGCGCCATTGTTAGTCCCCTTGTTCAATTCTTCACTTGCAGCATGTAATTCGCCACTGCCAGGCGAGTTGCCTCGTCGAGGTAGGCCTGGGGCGGCATCTCTGGATAGTCGTCGCGCTTTTTGACCGGCTTGGCAATATACTCCGCGAGCGCAATAGGGTTATCCATATAAAGAGCCTGTATTACCTGCACAGGCGGTCCAATCATGCGCCCCGTATACGTATGGCACCCTGCGCAAATCCCGAGATAAGCAACCTCACCCCGATCCTCTGGCCTGATTTCCCGCGGCGGGACCGTAGGCAGCAGGTAATTTCCAATGGCGTTGGTGTGTGTAAAATCACATTCACTAAAGTCAGACACTCCGACCGTAACATAACGGTGTCGGTTGATAATGCAACTGTCAATCGTAGGACCCACGCGCACGATGTCCGGACTGCCGGTTTTAAACTCCGTCAGCATAAATGCCTTAATTTCGGGAATCGGCTCACTCCCATTATTCCACATAGTGTTATTGAGGATTTTTACCCTGTCCGAGTTCGGATCAGATTCGGGATCTATGGTTACGTTCGCGGCGTTACCGTGATCCGTAATCAAAATGCCCGTATTTTTATTATCGCGAATGATATTGCCCTCGATAACGACGTCATCAGCCGCCATGACGAGAATGCCAGTGCCCGAGGGTATACCGGCTACCGTTGAACCCGGCGCCGCAAAATTTACATGATTGTTGGCCAGCACGAAATTATTGCGGATGATCACGTCATAAGTAGTTTTGATCGGCAAGCCCGGTGTAATGAAGGCGAGAATACCGCCGGCATTGTTATAGACCCGATTGGATTCAACAATCGCATGGCGACTGTTTTCAATTTCAATACCCGCTACGCTTTCGAATACGTCATTGTAGGCGACGTGAACA
>CAJQQW010000389.1 GCA_905480565.1 uncultured Halioglobus sp.
GTCGGCGCATGATACACGCTCTCACCGCAAGGGGCCAAAGATGAGGATCATCAGTTTCAGCGCAGACGGCATCAGGAATGCTGCCGAAAACGGTTTCTACGACTGGCTTAAAGAGCAAGACGCTGACTTTGTCTGTGTCCAGGATTTGCAGTGCTCTGAGTACGACCTACAGGAAGCGGTATTTCACCCCGAGGAATATAACGCCTACTTCCTCGACGACGTCGATGGCAAGGCAAATGGCGTTGCTATCTACTGCCGTCAGCTCCCAAAAGCCATTATGACCGGCCTCGGATTCGCCGACTTTGACATGGAAGGTCGCTATATTCAGGCGGACTATGAAAACCTCAGTGTGGCTTGCCTGCTAGCGCCCAGTGCTGAGACCGGCAACGCCGAGCAGCAAGGCCGCAAAAATGAGTTCTACGGCCTGCTCGGCTCGCACCTCCAGAAAATCCGCAACAAACGCAGAGAATTCATTATCTGTGGTAACTGGCATCTCGCCCATTGCCCCGTAGACATGCAGAACTCTCAGGAGAGCGCCACGCATTCCGGTTTTCTGGCAGAGGAACGCCAGTGGATTAATGAGGTGCTTGACTCTGGCTACGTTGACGCTTTCAGGGAAGTGAGTTCTGACCACGATGAATTTAGCTGGTGGCCTGATGGCAACCGCGACAGTAACGGTTGGCGCACAGATTACCAGCTCGTTTCACAGGGGCTCAAGTACGCGGTGGATTACGGCGCCATCTATAAAAAACGGGTTTTTTCCAACCACGCGCCGATCATTATGGACTACGATATCGAAACATGAGCGAGGCACTGCTACTTACTCGGCCAGCGCCGCCTTTTGCATATCAATCAACTGCTTGATTCCGCGCTCCGCGAGATCCAGCATACGGTTTAATTCTTCCCGGGTGTACGCCGCTCTTTCTGCGGTACCCTGCACTTCGACGAATCCACCCGACTCCCCCATTATCACATTCATGTCAGTGTCCGCAGCAGAGTCTTCCGGGTAATCCAGATCGAGCACCGCCTCACCCTGATATATTCCAACTGACACAGACGCCAGGAGCTGGGAGAGGGGGTTGTCCGAAATCAATTTCTTATCGCGCATGTAGCTCACCGCATCCGCTAAAGCCACACAGGCCCCGGTAATCGCCGCAGTGCGGGTACCGCCGTCGGCCTGAATCACGTCACAATCAACCGTTATCGTGTTCTCCCCCAGACGAGACAGATCAAGCGCCGCCCTCAGTGATCGGCCGATCAGCCGCTGGATTTCCACGGTGCGTCCGCCTTGTTTGCCACGGCTCGCCTCGCGCCCCATGCGACTTCCCGTGGACCGCGGCAACATCCCGTATTCAGCAGTGACCCAGCCCCTGCCCTCGCCGCGCATAAAGCCGGGCACGCCTTTCTCCACTGAGGCCGTGCAGATCACCTGGGTATCGCCAAAGCACACAAGCACAGACCCTTCGGCATGGCGGGTGAACTGGCGGGTAATTGTCACTTTGCGCAGTTGATCAACACTGCGGCCACTGGGTCGTTGCATATAAAACTCCATGAACATAATTCGCCGACGTAGTATACGCGACGCGAACGTCGGTTTCATTTCCCTGGGCGACAGGGCAAGACTGCGAATCTCGCACTCGCCTGTAAGGGCTTATAACAAACTGCTACACTCGACCACCTGTAGCACAATTCAGGACCACTACACTCAATGATCCAGAGCATGACTGCCTTCGCTCGAGAGAGTGCCCCTCTTAATCAGGGTGTCCTCACAGTGGAATTGCGTACCGTCAATCACCGCTACCTCGACTGCACGTTCAAATTGCCCGACGCCCTGCGAGTTATGGAACCACAGCTGCGCGACGAGGCAGCCAAAGCTCTCGCCAGAGGTAAACTCGAATGTCTGATGCGCCTGCAGGCGCATCAGAACAACACCGCAGCGTATCGAATTGACGACCAGCGCCTTGCGGAACTGCTGCAAGCCGTTGACGCGCTGCAGAAACAATTGCGGGAACCGGCCCCTGTCAATGCCCTTGAGGTCCTTCAGTTCCCGGGCGTTTATACGCAGGCTGAAGAAACGAATGAGGCCCTGCAGCAGGCCGCGTCAACCCTGTTTAGCGAGGCTCTAAAGAATTTGCAGGACACGCGCGAGCGCGAGGGGCAAAAACTGGACAGGCTGGTGCTCGACCGATTGTCTCAGGTTGAATTAGAAGTCGAAGCCACACGCAAGATTCTGCCCGAGCTCAGGGAACAACAGAAAAAACGCCTGCAGACGCGTATTCAAGACCTCGGCATGGACGCGGACCCGGGTCGTATCGAGCAGGAACTGGTTTACCTCGCCCAACGGGCGGATGTGGACGAAGAGCTTGATCGGCTAGATGCGCACATCAGCGAAGTGCGCAGAGCGCTGAAGAAGGGTGGACCCTGCGGGCGGAGACTGGATTTCCTGATGCAGGAACTCAACCGTGAGGCCAACACGCTGTCGTCAAAGTCGCAGTCATCCAGGACCACACAAAATGCGGTAGAGCTAAAGGTGCTCATCGAGCAAATGCGTGAGCAAATCCAGAACATCGAATAATAATCATGTTATCTCTACTAGACTCTGCGAGGCTACACACACTGACATGACAAGCATCGGTACACTGTTCACTGTGTCAGCGCCCTCGGGCGCAGGCAAAACCAGCCTGGTCAACGCACTGATAGCGCAGTGCGAAGGTCTACTGGTATCGGTTTCCCACACAACAAGGCCCCGCCGACCGGCAGAGGTCGATGGCGTAAATTACAACTTCGTCAGCGAGCCGGGCTTTCAGGCGATCCTTGAGCGCGGCGAATTCCTTGAACACGCCAGGGTCTTTGACAATCTCTACGGCACTTCTGCGGTCTGGGTAGAGGAGCAGCTGCGCTGTGGACACGACGTCATTCTGGAAATTGACTGGCAGGGCGCGCAGCAGGTCAAGCGCCTTATGCCCGACGCCAAAGCCATCTTTATCCTTCCTCCGTCGAGGGACACCCTACTGGAACGGCTGCGGGGTCGAGGGCAGGATGACAACGACATAATACAGAAACGCATGGCTGTCGCCGTTGAGGAGATGTCTCATTACGTGGAAAGCGATTTCATGGTGGTCAACGCCAATTTCGACAGGGCTCTGGCGGAACTGACCGCCATCATCAGCAGCCAGCGGCTGACAACCCCCCGGCAGCAGGCCCTGCTGGCCGATATGCTGAGGGAATTGCTCAGCTAGCGCCTTTTTTGCGGCTAATCGTATTGCCACTGGACGCACCCCCGGTCAATCGCGGTATAATTCGCGGTTCCCCTTGAAAATTCCGCAGGTCACTGTTGAGATAAGTAACGTGGCTGTCGGGTTTGGATAAACCGTGTCCGCGGCGTTCTTTTATGAATTCCGCTGTAGTTTCAGGGCACACGCACAGAGGAAGTAACGAGCAATGGCACGTGTAACTGTAGAAGATTGCCTTGAAAACGTCGAAAATCGTTTCGAACTGGTAATGGTGGCCAGCAAGCGGGCTCGACAAATGGCCACAGGCGGCAAGGATCCCTTGGTTCAGGAAGAATCAGACAAACCCACTGTTATCGCCCTGCGCGAGATCGCCGAGGGCTTGATCACCAATGAGATCCTCAGCCGGGAATCGGAGATGGAAGCTGAAGAAGAACTGGCAGAAGTGATGGAAGGTATAGATGTTGAAGAGCCTGCAATTACCGCCACGGAGAGCCCCGAAACTCCTTGAGGCCTTCGGGCCCACCCGGGTGGGCATCGCTGGCCGGGTCATAGACCACTATGGAAACCATTGATGCCCTCAACACCACTCTTCGCACTTATCTCGATTCCGAGCAGACAGCTACCGTAAACCGCGCTTACTACTTCGCGGAGCAGGCTCACTACGGACAGCGCCGGCGCAGCGGCGAACCCTATGTCACCCACCCCCTCGCCGTGGCCGGCATACTCGCTGAAATGCACATGGACCACCAGAGCCTTGTGGCGGCGATGCTGCATGATGTTATTGAAGATACAGGTATAGAAAAAACTGCTATCGGTGAGCAGTTCGGCTCTACCGTGGCAGACCTGGTCGATGGCGTCAGTAAGCTTACCCAGATTGAATTCCAGTCCCTGGAGGAGAAGCAGGCGGAGAATTTCCAGAAAATGGCACTCGCCATGGCGCGGGATATCCGCGTGATTCTGGTCAAGCTGGCCGACCGACTCCACAACATGCGCACCTTGGGTGTGCTGGATTCCAGCAAGGCACGCCGCATTGCCCGAGAGACTCTGGATATTTACTCCCCCATCGCCATGCGACTGGGCATAAACAGTGTAAGGCTGGAGTTTGAAGACCTTGGTTTTCGCGTTCTTTATCCGATGCGCGCGAAGCGAATCGAGATTGCCATGGCGCAGGCTCGTGGAAACAGGACGGAGCTGGTTTACAAGGTACGCGACCAGATCAAAGCCACACTGGCGCAGGAAGGCCACCAGGTAGAGGTGCTCGGACGTGAAAAGCACTTGTACAGTATTTACAAGAAAATGCGCTCGAAGCGGAAATCCTTCTCCGACATCATGGATATCTATGCCTTTCGGATTATTGTTGACTCCGTCGATACCTGCTATCGCGTACTGGGCTGTATCCACAGCCTTTATAAACCCGTGCCGGGCGAGTTCAAGGACTATATCGCCATACCCAAGGCCAACGGCTACCAATCGCTGCACACTGTGCTGATGGGCATGCACGGCGTGCCTGTCGAGGTGCAAATCCGCACGCAGGAAATGGAGGATATGGCAAACAATGGCATCGCTGCCCACTGGCTCTACAAAAGCGATGGACAGTCCGCCAACGGCAGCCACACCCGCGCCCGTGAATGGGTACAGGGACTACTCGAAATGCAGCAACGAGCGGGTAACTCCCTTGAGTTTATCGAAAGCGTCAAGATTGACCTCTTTCCCGACGAGATTTACGTGTTCACACCCAAGGGGCGAATACTCGAACTTCCCCGGCGTGCCACCGCAGTAGACTTTGCCTACGCCGTTCATACCGATGTGGGCAATCATTGCGTGGCCTGCCGCATTAACCGGCGCTTGGCGCCGCTATCAGAGCCACTGCAAAGTGGCCAGACGATTGAAATAATGACATCCGAGGGCGCTCGACCCAATCCGTCCTGGCTGGACTATGCCGTTACGGCAAAGGCGCGCTCAAACATTCACCACTTCCTCAAAAATCAGACCCGGGATGATTCAATGGAATTAGGCCGCAGCCTGCTGGAAAAGGGTCTGGCCGGCTTTCACAGCAATCTGGACAGTCTCCCAGAGGGGAAACTCGCCGATTTTCTCGACCACAATGGCTATAACGACCTCAATAGCCTGCTGCTGGACATTGCACGTGGCAATCGACTGCCGACCTTCACCGCCCAACAACTGCTGCACGGAACCTTCGACGATCAGGCAAAGCCTGATGGTGATGGCGCGCAACCTGTCGATATTCGCGGTACAGAGGGGTTCATGGTGAGTTATGCCCGCTGCTGCCACCCGATCCCTGGCGACGCGATAGAGGGCTACCTGAGCCTTGAGAAGGGCGTGGTGGTCCACAGGGAGCAGTGCAACAACCTCAACGATATGCGCGATCACAGTGAGCGACAGGTCGCCTTGCGCTGGGACAAAGAGATAGAGGGAGAGTACCTGGCCGAACTGCGTATCGAGGTGGAAAACCGGCGGGGGATGATTGCCGTCATCGCTACCCGCATTAATAGTATGGGCGTAAATATTGAGAAAATTGCCTCCGATGTGAAGGACTACCAGTTCACTTACGTCAATCTTGAAATGCTGGTGACCGACCGGGTGCACCTGGCCCGGATTATGAAGCGGCTGCGCACTATTACCCATGTGCACCGGGTTACGCGAGTCAAAAACTGAATATAACCTGTGCGGCAGGACAAGCCCCACAGGGTTGTCCTGCCGCTTTTGGGCAACACATCGAGCACGGAGATACGCTGTGAGTAACCGAGCAATCATTTCAACGCCGGACGCGCCCGAAGCGATCGGTCCCTATTCACAGGCGGTCAAGGTAGGTGACACCGTGTGGCTATCCGGTCAGATTCCTCTGATACCCGGCACGTCTGAGTTAGTCGGTCATGATATCAAAGACCAAACCACACAGGCCTTTACCAACCTTGCTGCGATAGCGACAGCCGCCGGAGGCAGCCTGGACAAGGCGGTCAAAATTAATATCTCGCTGATAGACCTCTCCCACTTCGCCAGCGTGAACGAGATCATGGCGAAATTTATCTCGCCGCCTTTTCCGGCCCGCGCCTGCGTGCAGGTAGCCGCACTGCCGAAGGGAGCGCAGATCGAAATCGAGGCGATTCTCGTCCTATAGGCCGGCGCGCCTGCGTGATGCGCTGAAATAGATCAGGCACTTTCCGACACATTATCTGGGTGATCGTGGAGCGCAAGCAGCGCGCTATACCCTGCTTTATAGTCCGGATATATTAGTTGGTAGCCACTATCGCGCAGTTTTTGATTCAGGCACCGCTTGTGCCCCGCACGGTTGTGCCGTGTAGGATCACTGGCGGCGTCCGGCAGCGCGCTTTCCAACTCAGCCACTCCCATTTGCGATGCCAGCCAGGACTCGACTGCGTAGCGAGGGGAGGGCTGATCATCCACACCGATATAAACAGGCTCCAGCTCAGCACCGGTCTCTGACTGCTGCAACAGGTGAGCAAGAAACCCCGCACAATCTTCCCGGTGTATGCGGTTGGTATAGCTCACCGGCTGAGGGGGGCACAATTCCCCGCGGCGCACCCGTGACAACAGCCTGCCGCCCGGAATACCGTAGATGCCGGCAAACCGCACCACCGACGCACGATGCCCCGAATCGAGCAATTGCCGCTCCGACTCGATAATTGCCTGGGCCCATGGGTCGTCACGAGACAACGCGCTTTCCTCATCAACCCAGCCCCCCTCCGACTCGGCAAATACTCGCGTACTGCTGGCCATCAGAATACACCGCGGGCGATGCTCACCCAGCCCAGAGAGCAGGTTTTTCATGGACTGCTGGAACCCTTTGACATAACCCGCTGTGGAACGGTCAGGGGGGTTAAATGTGGCAATCACAAAGTCCGGCGCCAGAGTCGCGGCAAAGTCCAGACTACCGGGCAGGGTATAGTCCCCAGACCGGGCACTGATCTGCGATGGCAACTTGGCAACATTGCGCCGCAGCCCTGTGACAACCCAGTCGCGGTCCGCCAACAGGGATCCTGCACGAATGCCGAGGTCACCGCAGCCTACAATTAGCACAGAACTGCTCTTCATATTATTGTCTCTCACTGGTTACACTAAGAGCCTTTGAACAAGGCTCCTTGCAGCCAAGGGCACGGCTTAAGCCTATGACATTAACAGAATTACGCTACCTTGTGGCGCTGGCAGAGACAGGACATTTTCGCAGGGCCGCAGAGCAATGCAGTGTCAGCCAGCCTACCTTGAGTATCGCCATCAAAAAGCTGGAGTCAGAACTGGGGGTCATCCTGTTTGAACGGGCTCGTCACAAGGTTGCCACTACCCCTGCGGGAGAAGGGATTGTAGAGCAGGCGCGCTCAGTCCTGGACGCAGTACAGGGTCTTTACGATCTGGCTGAACTGGGCAAGGATCCGTCGGGCAGCGTGCTCTCCGTAGGCGCAATTTATACGGTGGGGCCTTATCTGTTTCCCCGGATGGTCAGCGCTATGCAGGACTTGGCCCCCCAGATGCCTTTATACATAGAGGAAAGTTACACACA
>CAJQQW010000390.1 GCA_905480565.1 uncultured Halioglobus sp.
CTGGTCAGCCACTATTGTGCAAAGGGCGTCCGGCCGCTTTACCACTACTATAAACCGGCTCAGCGTAAAAGGTACCATTGGAAAGGTTGCACCTATACCAGCGCCTACTATCGCTCGGGCTCAGCGGGATAATTTCGCACACAACCCCCGCGGAGCAGAGACACCCTTTTGCCGAGGACGCTTTTCGCATAGTATCGCCGTCTAACCTAAGTATTCGTGGGAGATAACGTATGGCGGATACCCCTAAAGCTCAGATTAAACCCGAGCACGAAGCGGTTCTTGCGACCACAGTGATCGGGTGTTTGAGTACGTTGCGGCACAAGGATCAGAGAATCTCCACTAACCCGATCAGCTTTCTATGGAATGGTAGCGAGTTCGAGATCAGTACGCTGAAGGGGCGTATGAAATACCGCAATCTGGTCGAAAGGCCTCAGGCGACCTTGTGTGTAGTCTCTGCTCAGGATCCTATGCACTATGTAGAGGTCCGCGGCAGTGTGCGGTTGGAAGACGATCCGGACCGTGCGCTTTTCACCGCCCATTTTCGCAAGGTCTCGGGCGGCATCGATCCGCCAGACGGCATGGATTCGCCGGACGCTGAGCGTGCCATGATCTACCTTACGCCAGACCAGGTATCCAGTCCGGCCATGTACGGTGGTCAGTTCGATGACTTTTCCGATAAGTTCCATTCGGATAGCTGACGCCGCGCCGTTCCGATTTGGCCCCTTGCGTTATAGAAAACTCCACAGCGTGTCGAATAACAGCTGCTGCGTAGACGCAATGGCAGCAGAATCGATAATCACGACCACCGGATAATCCAGGTCGGCCAGAGTGATCATGGCGACCTTGGGCGGGTAAATAGCGATGTAGGATGCATCTGTTCCGGCGCCGGCGGGCAGCCATTTACGCTCGGCAAGCTCGGCATCATCACCCCCCTCGCCTACGGCGATTACGCGAACCCGGATGCCCTGTTGGACGCGCTGTCGAGTGAAATTAGGAAAGGGCCGGTACAAGTGTTGCCGCAGGGTTTTTGTCGAAATGACTGAATACGCATTATTGCCCTGCTTCGCGGTACTTTTCAGGATATCCCTGAGCACCAATTCCACGCCGTCATCACCTTCATAAAAACGCACGTTGCCCGGGCTGAATTCTGGACGCGCCTGTTTCAGTGCGGGGATAATGTCTTTGCGTAACTCATCCATTGCCTGCGCGAGCGCCTGCTGTTTGCTCTCCCCGAGGCTTAACAGCTGCTCCGGATCTTCAGCCTGGAATACCCGCCGCTTGCCTTTGGGCAGGTAATTGACGAGCCCCATGGTGACCAGCTGTTTGAGTGTTTCGTAGGTGCTGCCACGATTGATGCCCGCCTCCGCGGCAACGTCGCGGATAGAGGCGGGCCCTAGCTTGTGCAAGGCCTGGTAGACCTTGACCTGCCGCGTGTCCAGCCCAAGAGAGTCAAGAGCTTGTGTTTTTCGCGTTGTCATAATATTTGTGACAAATTGCGTTGCTTAAAGCCAGCTGTTGCCTAATATGCACTTACTGAAGTGATATTGTCAAAAAATACAAAAAAGCTAGTGAGCATCCGGTAGACGGGAAGTATTCGATGAATCTGGAAGTTGTAATCCTCGCAGCGGGGCAGGGTTCCCGTATGAAGTCCGCTCTGCCTAAGGTATTGCACCCGCTGGGCGGTAAACCTCTGCTCGCGCATGTCATTGATACCGCGGAGCAGCTGGCCCCCGATGCGATACACGTGGTGGTCGGTCATGGCATGGAGGCGGTGCGTTCGGCCATGTCAGAGTATGACATCAACTGGGTGGAGCAGGCCGAGCAACTGGGCACCGGCCACGCGGTGGTGCAGGCGCTGCCGCGTGTCTCTCCCCAGAGTGTCGTGCTGGTGCTTTACGGCGATGTACCTCTGGCGGAGCTTTCAACCCTGCAACGTCTGTCGGTCTTGGCGCAGGAGGCCCCGGCGCTTTTGACGGCGCGACTGGGCAATCCATCCGGGTACGGCCGAATACTGCGTAATGAAGATAATGCTCTGGTGGGTGTCGTGGAAGACAAGGATGCCAGTGAGAAGCAGCGCGGGATTGACGAGGTCAATACGGGCCTGCTGGCGGCGCCCTGTGCCGACCTTGCGGAATACCTGCCCAGGGTTAGCAACAGCAACCAACAGGCTGAATATTATCTGCCCGATATCCTGTCATTGGCTGTTGAGGCCGGGAAGACGGTGTTGACGTGCGAGGCGGTATCTGAAATTGAAATACTGGGCGTTAATGACCGGGTGCAGCTCAATCAGGTAGAGAGGGAGTATCAGCGTCGCCAGGCACATGGGTTGATGCGTGATGGCGTCAGTATTGCCGACGCAAACCGTGTGGATATTCGCGGTGAGCTCACCTGCGGCGAGGATGTCAGCATCGATGTTAACGCGGTCTTTGAGGGGTGCGTCCACCTGGAGGACAACGTACAAATAGGTGCAAATTGTGTGTTACGCGACGCCCATATCGGGCAGGGCAGTGTCATTCACCCGATGAGCCATTTACAGGAGGTCAACATTGGAAGGGACTGCAGCATCGGTCCTTTTGCCAGATTGCGACCGGGAACAGCACTGCAGGATGGCGCGAAAATAGGCAACTTCGTCGAGACCAAGAAAGCGCGTATCGGGCAGGGAAGCAAAATCAATCACCTGAGTTATATAGGCGACTGCGATATGGGTTCAGACGTTAACGTAGGGGCGGGAACGATTACCTGTAATTACGATGGCGTGAACAAACATCGGACAGAAATGGGCGATGGGGTGTTCGTGGGCTCCAACAGTACTCTGGTGGCGCCGCTTACGATAGAAAATCAGGGCTTTGTCGGGGCGGGTTCTACCATCACCAGCAAGGTTGGTAGCGAGGAGCTGGCGGTTAGCCGTGCGCGGCAGCGCAATATCCAGGGTTGGAAACGGCCCGCAAAAAAAGAGAACAGGGACTGACTATGTGTGGCATCGTTGCAGCCGCAGCACGGCGTGAAGTGTCTGAAATATTGTTAGAGGGACTGCGACGGCTGGAGTATCGCGGCTACGATTCTGCCGGGATGGCACTCATAAGCGATGATGGTCAGCTGACGTCACACAAGCGGAAAGGTAAAGTACAGGCGCTGGAAGTCGCCCAGGCAAAAGACCCTCATCACGGCCCGACAGGCATCGCACACACTCGGTGGGCAACCCACGGCGAGCCATCAGGTGTCAATGCGCATCCACATATATCAGAACAAAGAGTTGCGGTTGTTCACAACGGGATCATCGAAAATCACGCGGCTCTGAGAACCGAGCTGGTCGAGGCGGGATACGAGATGGCTTCGGTCACTGATACCGAAGTGGTAGTGCACCTTCTGCATCGCTATCTGGCGGAGGAAAATAATCTATTGCGCGCTATGCAACAAACCGTTGCACGGCTGGAGGGCGCCTATGCGTTGGCAGCCGTAGACTCACAGCACCCGGACACTGTGATCGGTGCGCGCAGCGGCAGCCCGCTGGTGGTCGGCGTGGGTATCGGAGAAAACTTTCTCGCGTCAGACCAGATGGCGTTGCGCCAGGTTACAGACCGGTTTATCTACCTCGAAGAGGATGATCTGGTAGAGGTAACATCAGCTACCGTGAGGGTGTATGACGCTTCAGGTGAATCGGTGGAGCGCGAGACGATTTGTATTACAGAGGCTATGGATGTCCCCGATATAGGTGATTTCGATCACTATATGATAAAGGAGATCTTTGAACAGCCTGACGCGTTGGACGCGACTCTTGCGGGCGCACTGGATGTAAGTCAGGTAGAAGATGGTTTTGGGACCGGCGCTACTGCGCTGTTTGATCGGGTAAAAACAGTACAAATCGTTGCCTGTGGTACCAGTTTTCATGCAGGCATGGTGGCACGCTACTGGCTGGAAGAATTAGCGGGTATTAGTTGCGAGGTAGAGGTGGCCTCTGAATTTCGTTACCGCAAACGCGTCCAGCACGAGGGCACTCTGCTGGTTGCCATCTCCCAGTCGGGGGAGACGGCGGACACGCTGGCCGCCTTGCGCAATGCGAGTGCAGGAGAGTTTGTGGGCAGCCTCGTAGTGTCTAACGTCGACAACAGTTCACTGGTGCGCGAGTGTGATCTGGTGTTTCTCACACGGGCAGGCGCTGAGATCGGTGTAGCCTCCACCAAGGCGTTTACCACGCAGTTGGCAGCACTGCTTATGCTTACGCTGGTTCTAGGCAGACGTCGTGATATGGATGAGAAGAAGCAGCAGGAAATTATTGGGTCACTGCGTAACGTATCCCGCTATGTGCAGGAAACACTGGCGCTGAACTCCGCCATACAGGAATTGTCAGAGGCGTTTATCCCCAAGCGTCACGCGCTGTTTCTGGGTCGAGGAATACAGTATCCGATCGCTATGGAGGGTGCGCTGAAGCTGAAAGAAATTTCCTATATCCACGCTGAGGCGTATCCGGCGGGTGAGCTAAAGCATGGCCCTCTGGCGCTCGTAGACAACGACATGCCGGTAGTGGCGGTCGCGCCAAATGACGAGTTACTGGAGAAGCTGAAATCCAATCTGGAGGAAGTGCGTTCGCGCGGAGGGGAGCTGTTTGTATTTGCCGATCGCGAGGCGGGTTTTGATAACGAAGATCGGGTCAGGGTGCTGCCAATGCCTCATTGTCCGGAAGTGATCAAACCCATTGTCTATACAGTGGCGTTGCAGCTATTGTCATACCATGTGGCCGTGCAGAAGGGCACCGACGTCGACAAGCCGCGTAATCTTGCGAAGTCAGTAACCGTCGAATAGGATCACCGGTGTCAGTAAAAAAATAATATACGCGACGCATAACGAGGGGTTACCGATGAGATATGCACTAATCACTGCCGGCCGCGTGCTATTAGCACTGTACTTCCTCCTGCCTGGGATCGCCAAGTTTGTATCATGGGATATGCATGTAGAGCTTATGGAAGCTCACAATATGGTTATGGTGCCGGCTCTATTGGCGATTGCAGGTATTGTTCAAATTGGTGGCAGCGTCTGTCTTTTATTGAACAAACAGGTAGTTGTTTGCGCGCTTGGCT
>CAJQQW010000391.1 GCA_905480565.1 uncultured Halioglobus sp.
CGCAACCGCCGTTACTTTTCACATAGTCTCAATTTTCGCTGAAGCCGGTCGAAGTCAGACAGAGGCCTTCGCCTACTTCCTCCCCGTGGCGGTGGTGTCCACCATGAGCAACCTGTTTTGCGGTTGGCTCGCCGACACCCGTTCGCTAAAACCTTTTATGGTCACCATGCTGGCCAGTTTTCTCATCGGGGCTGTGGGCCTGCTTAATCTTGCGCAGGACTGGGGCTACGTGCTGTTGGCGGCCGGGTTTGGCTTTGGAGGAGGCCTGTGGTCTGTGACCTCCAATCTTGCCTTTATTCGCAATTTTGGACCATTGCACCTCGGCGAGATCACCGGTCTGTGTACCTCCATCATGGTCTTTGCCAGTGCTATTGGCCCCGCTCTTTTCAGCCTTGGCCTGGATCTGTACGGTAGCTATGCAGCTGCACAGTGGCTGTGCATTGCGCTTCTAGTAGGATTACTCGCATTTTCCCTCTTGGTCGATCAGGAAGAGCCTGAACACCGCCGCTAGAGGGCCGGGAAACTAGCTCACTAGCCTTAAAATCAGTTATAAGTGATCAAGAGTGCGGTTCACGCAATGAAAAAAAGTGTGCGGGTCATGATCGAATCCGTGGTTGGATTTATGCACTATATCAGCGCGTCATGTTTGTTCTCGTTTCGCCCGCATATGCCACACTCTCTGCACAACGCGCCGCACAGGCATAAAGCCTATTATGACGACGTTGAGTTGGATGATACTGTTTAGGACTATTTTGCGATGATCTCACGGTTTGGCGAGGTGGCTGGAGAGCTACCTCGAGACGCCGGCGAAGACACAGCCATTTACAATATGACGCATAATGGTTTTGTACAGGCGGGTTGCAGGGGTGATAGGGGTGATAGAGATGACAGAGGAAAGGAGTAGGTGGCCATCTTACGAGCGCGGTATCAGAACACAGTTTTTCCTATAGCATCCAGATACGAGGCTGTTGTGCGAACAGAGCTATCGCTGGCAGTGGACGTCACCGCTACAATTTTTGCAATCTCTGGCGCAGGTTATTCAGCTTCACCTGAAAGAAACCTTCCTGTGTCATACTTGGGGTAAGAGCCTGCCTTCGGCAGTGGTTCTTCAATATTTGCAACCGATGGAAGAGAGAGCGTTTTGGAAGAGAAGTGGATACGCGTTGTCGACTGGAAGCTCGTTGAGATCGAAGATACTGACAGCGATCGAGGGTATTATCTCAGCCTCGACCCCGAGGAGAAATCGAATTATATCGTTCGGCCCGAATATACTCTGGCTTGGCTGAACTTCGATTAGAGCCCGAAAAAAGGGATGGAGTGGCGTGCTAGAGGCGATGAAGGCACTTGCGCATCTACTGAAACGCTGGATTTGAAGCATCACTCACCACGATCAAGGTAGCGAATGTCGTGAAACTCAAGCTCTTACTGCCCATTATTTTAGTTGCCGCGCTCTTGTTTGAAATATTACATTTTTTTGGGTCTGCGCGTGTTGCGCCGTTGTATACCATCCATACGAGCATAGTTTTGCCAGCTAATGTACGAGACAGCTGGAACGTACTGACAGATTTCGCAGAGTATCCAACCTGGAACCCCTATCTGACTCGAGTCGAAGGACGTTTTTCCGTTGGCGAAAAAATGTCCTTTACGCTACTGGATGAAAATTTCGCTGATCCGCTCGATCTCAGCGCTACGCTCGGCGAAGTGTCACCGAGTAAGCGATTTTTCTGGATAGGCCGAGTGGGTATACAGGGCCTCTTTGATACAAAACATGTTTTCGAGTTGGTTCCTTCAGATGAGGAAACAAGCGAGCTCCATCACTATGAGGAATTCAGAGGCCTCATCCCGGCGATATTGCCCGACAGGGCGCGGCGCTCCGCAAATACTCGCGCAGCGTTCGAGCGCATGAATCAGGCGCTGTATCAACGTTTGAAAGATATCGGCAGCTAGTGCTCCGGTTCCTGAACCAATAGCTCTGATCCGGCATAGCGTTAAATTTTATCGACTAATTTTTCCCATGGTACTGCGCGGAGAGATAGCGTTGGGAGAATTGATTATCTAGCTCCCCGAGTCGGAGTAATGATTGAATTTAGCTGCTTCAGAAATGAAACAGCTAATGCCTCAATAACCGCTAGGACATACCCATGGTAAAGCTGCGAGTCATCGCCAGCATTGCGTCGGCCTGGAGGTCATCTCGCAACTTGTCTAGTTCACCTCCGTCAAGCCATACGCCATGGCAACTCGGACAACGATCTATTAGTACCATATGCGCAACTTCTTTTTGCATCACTGAATCGTCTACCGGGCAATGGCGAGCATTTTCCTTAGTGGCGTCCAGAATGAGCGCCATCTCATTAACGCAGGCGTCACATACAGGCTTACCCTCTTCCTCATTCCTTGTTTTTTTACCGCAGCGATCACATTTTGGTGCGAATAAAGACATTATTTTTCTCCATTTAAAGGTGTATCTAGTAGGTTGACGTCCATGTAAGCACAGCCACGGCGGCAAAAGCAGCGACAGAGACGCACTGGAAGATAAAGTCGACCTTGTTGATTCGCTCGATGGCGGCCGCTTTTTCATCGTCTTTCGCTTTAGTATAGACGTTAGTGCCCCAGGTAAACAAAGCGAAAAGCCCCATCGCGATCATATAACTGCAGGCAAAAAGTTGGTCGAGAAAAGTAAGGTAGGGCAATGACGGTAAATCGTCATGATATGCCTGCTGCAGAAAAATCAGGGTAAGTAGTGCTGTAGATGGAATGGCCAGCCGCACATCGCCCAAAGAACCGGCTACGGCTGGCGAAAGTAAAACAACCGACATCACAATAATCAGAGGAAGAACCCAATTTACAAATGCGCTCCAGTAATCGGAGCGATAAATAATTTCGAGTCGCGCCTGACTTTGCTCGGGCTGATACCATGACCCAAACTTTGATGGATAACGATGAATATAGCTTTTCAGCACCGCTCCTTTCAGTTGATAGCCACTGAGATCTCCAGACATGCCGAGAAAGCCATTTTGATGGTGATGCGGATAAAGCAATGTTTGCTCGTATTTATTTGACATTTCGTCGGGTGCGATTTCTGTAACAATGGGAAGTATCAGGGCATCAAAAGGGTCGCGGTGAAAATTTACTTCATCGTCGTAAAAACGACTCGAGAACCTATAGCGCTGATAGTAGCGTCCAGCAGAAAGAGTCACCGGTTCATCGGTGACGGGTTCAAAAGTAGAGTCCCAGCTCTCAATTCGATTGACAAGGCGTATTAAACGACTCGGAGGTATACCCTTTTCCACCATCAATTGCTGGGTTTTTGCAGACCATTCGAGCCAGACATATCCGTCGGCAGAAAAGGTACGGGATTGAAGCGATAGCTCATACACTTTATCAACGTGTATTCCGTAATACATAATCTGCTGATCTTCTCGTACCAGGGCAATATCAGCTTGAGGTTCAACAGACTCTTCGAGTTCGTCAAACACTACCGTCCTCGGTTTTATATTTAACTCATCTTGGGTGGTGCTGAGCCAGAGACTAAACAGTGCGGCAATAATCAATAGAATAGGCAAAAGGCGCCACAGGGCGCGTCCACTTGAGCCCGATATATTCAATGGTGTACATCCTGTTCTTCGCTATAGAAACGCGCAGCGTCAGATCTGGATTGCGTCCAATCACAGCGGTAGCCTTTGTTTGCAGGCAGGAGTTGCGACCAGGTCCTTGGTTCAACCACTCCAGCGTCAAACACAACGCTGAATTGGCCATCCGACTGCACCTCACCAATGTAAACGCGCTTACGTAGATGATGATTCTTTGCTACCTCAACGCGTCCATGGGGCGCGTCGAAGGTCGTACCTATGAGCTTTTCCCGCACGCGATCTGGAGAAGTGCTTCCCGCCCTGACCACCGCCCTAGCCCATAGATGAACCATCGTGTAGGCAGCCTCGGCCGGATCATTTGTAACTCTATGAACTCCATGCATCTCTTTGAAGTTCCTCGTAAACGACTCGGAAGCCGGCGTCTCTATCGCTTGAAAAAAGTTCCAGGTGGCAAGAGACCCCTCCAGGTAATGAGCACCGATCGCTTTTACTTCTTCTTCAGATACGGAGAAGCTCATTACCGTATAATTATTCTCCGCTGTGACTCCCAGTGCAGAGGCTTCTTGGAAGAATGCCACATTGGAGTCGCCATTTATTGTATTAATGATTATGCCTCCGTCGGGAAGAGCCATTTTTATCTCGTGAAGTGTCTCCGTCAGGTTCTGATCGCCCAACGGTACATAGTGCTCCCCCACAATGGTTCCCCCTGCCTGCAAAACCTGTCGCGAGATGATTCTATTGACAGTATGCGGATAAATATAATCGGAGCCGACGAGAAAAAAACGATCACCTCTGTTTTGCAGCAGCCAGTCTATAGCAGGGCCGGCCTGCTGGTTGGGCGTTGCGCCTGCGTAAAATACAAAATCGGAGCACTCTTCCCCCTCGTACTGCAGAGGATAGAATAGTAAGTGCTCGCGGGATTCGATAACAGGTAGCATTGCCTTACGGCTACTTGAGGTCCAGCCACCGAAGATTACCTCAACCTTGTTCACATCGATAAGTTTTTCAGCCTTTTGAGCGAACGTGAGCGAATCGGACTCACCATCCTCTTCTACGGGCACAATACGCAGCCGTTTTCCGTCTATCATCAGACCGCCGGCCCTATTGATTTCACCGATCGCCAACAACTCGGCTTCTGCTACGGTATTCTCTGAAATAGAAAGCGTGCCAGTGCGGGAGTGCAGCAGGCCGACAAGAACCTCGCCATCGAAGTTGCGTGCAGGAAGTGGATCTTCCTGGCAGGCCAAGCACAACACCAAGGACATAATGATCAACAAATAACGCATAAGGCGGCATACAATGTGGAGATGACTCAACATTAGCATAAACGCCGATACAGGCAATGGGGCTTGCTAATATTCTCCTATTCTGCGCCCTTCCTTGCGCACCCACTTTTCCCATACGAAATAGTAATCCCATTCGAGCCGGTGCGTTTTGGCGAGTTCATTGCGAATTCGACGGCGCTTTTTGTAGGCTCCAGGATGCCACTCATGAAATTGTATCAAGAAGCAATCTACGCATTTGAGAAGATCACATTCGATCATTTTTTCAAGTAAGGGGAATTCGGCGCCTTCGATATTGATCTTCATAAGGTCAACGTTTTCCAGCTTAAGCTCACTCCATACTCTATCGATAGCGGCTATCTCAACGGTCGTCCTTGGCGCATCAGAGCTACTGTCTCTTTCGTCGTACATTGACGATCCGAGGCCTTTCAGTGTGAACTCTGCGGCCATGTCTTTATCTCCCAAGCCGTAACTGATCGGCCTAAGTTTGGGGTTTCCCTCCGCCTTTGCCTGAACCTGAGCATAGGAACGTGGATTCGGCTCAAACGCATAGATCACGGGATCGTAGCGATCAATGATGTGTTGTGCCCAGCTGCCATTGAAGGCGCCGACATCGAGCACCACGCTCTGAGAGCCTATTGCTGCTTCATGCAGGATATGAGCGTTATAGATCGTTGCACCCATAAACTCCATGAACGGACGTCGATAATAATGGAGTTCCATCATTACTTTTGCCGGACCGCTGTTTTTGCGGTACTTCCACCGCATGAAAAAGGTACGCGGCCAGAAAAAAATCTTTTTAAGTTGGTACAAACTGGGGAAGATTGTTGTCATATTATTCTGTTGCAAACGGCCAGCTATTTGAAACACGTAATCATGGTATTCCATCAAGCGCAGCATGTCGACTTGGGTGCGTCTGGCCACTCATCGAAACGAATGGATCAATCAGCCCCAGAATCGTAAGCCCCAAGGTTGATGCCTGCCGAACGTGTGCGCAATGAGGTAATAAATACACTTCTGTATATCTACAACGTGCATGTGCTAGAAACCGATAAGATTCAGCGTAACTAACGCTACCGTATATCCAGAACCACTGAAGCTGCTGGCTAATGGGTCTTTGTAGCACTCAATATGGTAGATCAGTGAGTTTTGCGTGGCACATGTGTTAGCAGTTTGAAAATCGGCACGTCGTCATTCGGTCTCATCGCTAAACCGCGAATTTCGGTTTAGTCATTAGGTCACCTGGCAAAGCTTTACCGGCCACACGGCACACTGGCTATAGGTTTTATTTGTTATTGTCACTTCTATCGACCGCGGCGGCAAAATCTGGATTCTCTTGATAAAATGTACGCCAGTACTCGAGACCAAAGGAATCTAGTGAGCTGATAGCTCCAGAGCTGAAATTCGTTCCTTTTAGGGACACCTCGCCATTGCTAATTGTTACAGTGACAAACGAATCTCGACTGGGATTACCCATACCCGTCGCGATATAGGTGAGTCGCCCCTCCCGATGAAAGAATGTCTGAAGAAATTTGGAACCTCCTCCAATATCGCCCGCCATGAGAAATACCTTTTTGCCTTCCGGCAGACTTTCAAGAAGAGGCTTCAGGGTGTGCAGAAAATATCGGTACCCACTGGGCGGATTGACAGGGTGCCGATAACGAAATACGGGCTCCTGTGCAGGGTTATAATAGCTCCAAAATAGTTGATGGGAAATGATAAAAATATTGCGTATTTCTGTGTTGCTCGCTGCCTGTGATAGCAAATTTTCGAGATGAATTTCCTGCTCCTGACTGAGTATAGGTGTCTTCCCATTTTCGAGAAAGATATATAACTCGCTGCCCAGTATAAAGTCGAAGCTTGGGTTACCGAATGCACTTGCATAAAGAGCCGAGTCATGTCCAGAGTAGGTTTGAGTATCGTGATTTCCCACCGCGTTGAAGACAGGTATAGGAATATTCTGGCTTGTCCACTGTTTAATATTGGCGATACTTTTTTCCGAAATACTGTAATACAGATCGCCCAGTGCAATGACAAATGCTGGCTCGTCTGCAAAAATACGTCCGAAATTTCTCTTTAAATTTCGATTCGGACCTTGTTGTTTGGGGCCCGTTCGAATGTGCCCCAGCGCAACGAAGCTGTAGTGACTCCAGTCTTGGTTCGGGTCGATTGCACGTTGGTTAAAACACGAAAGAAGCGGATCGTTCTGGCATGTTTTCGGCTCAAACCATAATAAGCTCAGTAGCAATGATAACGCCGTTACGGTGAGGAGCCATGCTAGCTTGTTCATGGAAAAACCTTGTTATTAGAATACCCGTAAATAGTGCCGCGGCTAGGATTACAGGCCTACCATATATCGATCGTACGAAAAGTTACACCTAATATAGTGCGTGGACTCGCACCAGGAAAAATTCATATTCACGGATATCTTCTTTTCCATTGGGACCGCGATTACCTGAAATAGCGATAGGCGCCCGGTGCTTGAACTCAATTTCGAGCTGCCCATCCTGCGCGATACCGGGGGGAAGATCTATATTGTGGTGAATCAAGGGGACCTCACTGAGTAATTTCCCGTTTACAATTACCTGCGTTGCTTCTTTGTCGCGATGATATCTGCCGTGAATATATAATCTATAGGGTTGTTTTCCCGGAGGCACACGCAGGTAAATTTTGGAGGAGCTGCCATCGCTCCAGCGGCCTTCTGGCTCTTTCCTGTGCCAACCTTCGGCGAACAGAATATAGCCTGTAACTTCATCACCAATTAGCACATGGTCGGGAAATGGTTGTAAATCAGAGATATAGTCTTCGAAGCCAGGCATTTCGTCGGCGACATTCCGAGCGGATTCCATCAGGCGTTGTTTTCGTTCCTCCAAACCTATTTCAACGTCTGCCAGCGTGCTCGATATGGGCAGGCAGATGGCAGAAACTAAAGCCGAAGCTACCACTAAAGATCGCATACAGTATCAACACCGACGACATATTTTGAATGGCGAAACACTCGTCCTGGCATGCCAGACAGCAGTTGCGTCGCTCTTTTCGCGTCCTCGATAGCATATTTGAACTCTACTACGACATCGACAGTGGATCGCCTCATATAGTCTGTTTGAATCGGAAACAGTTTCTGATAGTGAATGTCGGTATCCAGTGTCATACGAATGTTCGGTGCGATTTCATAGTACGCGCGCTCGTACTGCACATGCAGACAAGGAAATAAACAGAGCTCGCGCGTCAAGGCTCGACTGCGTTGGTGGCCTTTTAGTATGTTGTTGCTTACAGTGCGATCGAAAGGAAAAGCCGCCGCGGGGTTATCTAATGGTATAACAAGCTTGTTAGCCAGTCGGCCTCGTTTGTTTTTGAGTTCCAGAACCATTTCAGAGCGAGCATCGTTATACCAGCGGAATCGAGTTTTACCGCGGTTACTCATTCCAGACACGTTATCCTGATAATCATCGAGGAATGCGGTATCGAGATATACGGAATGAATCTGTCTATCTGCGAACGTTTTCTGTAAAGAGAGGCCTGACTGCCTCAACCATTCGTTAAAGTCGACGTACTGTGATTTCTGCAGAGGCACTTTTATTTCATGGCGAAAATCATTTTTTTTAAGGTCGCTATTCTGTAACAAAACCGGCCTCCCGTAGATGCGCCTGCTGAAAATTTGTTACCGCTTGCGCCCTGCCGTCGATTCGAATTTGGCTTCCCCGTTGATTGGTCGCTGTGTATGTGGTGTTTGCGAACGTACAATTATCACAGTCGATTGATGCACTGCCGTATTCATTTTTTTTGATATAGGTAATCAAACCGCTGCCGGAAATATTTCCAAAATAACTGTCTATAATATGAGCGGTGGACTTGTCTTTGCTCGCCACGCCGGTCGCAGCGAAATCAATATTCAGCTGGCTGGCATTAAGAGTCGATTCCTCGCCGACTGAAATCGATTTATCACCGATATTTCGGAAATAGACATTCCTCAGCGTAAGCTTTGTGCCTGAAACGTCGACGGCATCATTGCCAGTATCGAAGAAACGAGAATCTCGAAGCTCGCCCTGAGAAAAATCACTATCGAATCCGTCTGCGCGTGGCCTCTCAATCGTTGTTTTTGAAATGGTAAAATTCGATCTCACGATATTCAGTGCATCTTCGCAGTGCATATCAGAAAAAGTACTGTCGCTAATATCCACATCGCTTTCATAAAATGTGAGGCAGCCAGTTATCCCGTAATAATCTTGCCGGTTGAGGAGGGTAGCACTCCCTGCCCCTCGTAACATTGCATGCTGAATACGTGACCTGCGTGGGGATTGCGAAACAAGAATACCGCCCCATGCGCCAGCCTTTTTGTAATTTGGGGAGGGCGCTACTTCGATGGTCACCGGAGCCTCTTCAGTACCCTGTATGTATAGAGGCCCTCTAATCTTGAGCGTCGCGCCATCTATTAATGTCAGGCTAGAGCCCTCGGATAGAATCACTGACCAGCCCTTATCTAGCTCTATGCTCTCACTGATCTCATGAGAGCCGCTGAACCTGATACTTTTTTTAGCCGCATCCTGACTCACACCTGATCGTTCGGCGAAAACACTCCCAGACATATGTCTAAAGCCCGTTACATGATCACGATGCTGCGGCGTTGCCGACATGGTCATAGCAACACCGCGATGCGTATAGTCGATTGTGATTTTGGTTGTGTCGGTGAACGGCTGATCGATGTCCATGGTAACTACGTGTTGTTCCTTTACTCCATCCGCGTTGTATGCAGGAAGCAATTGTGGTCCTTGGAAAAAAACCGGGTCGTCGTACTCGTCAGCGATCGTGATCTGAATATTTTCGATTGGATCGTAGCTGAGATTCTTTATCTCTAGCGACAGACCCAAATCCAGTGGAAAGAAAAAAGCACGAAGGTGAGAATACAAAGGCGCATCGGAATATGCTGCCATCGAACTTCCCGTCTTGTCCGATACAACAGGCCTTGCGCTTGTGAACACGAGTGCCTTAAGAAAGTAGTAGAGATTCCGCACGACATCCTTGGGCAGCAACAGTCTGGAATCGAACCCCTCCAGCAGTAATATTTTTTGTTTCATTGCCTGCTTTTTCCGGAAAGTGCTTTGCCATTCTGCGGACTGATATTTCTCAAGCAACATTTGACTGAAGTCCAGTACATGAGTTTGGAAATCGACGTTGTCTCCCAGTCTGCTCGCAACGAAAGTATCACAGTTTTTATCGTTCTCGCCTCTTTCATTTGGGCTCGGTGCGTTATCAAATGCGATTGGCTCTAGAAGATTCGTTGTCGGATTGAAATAAAATCTTCGATTGTGGTAAGCCACGCCGTGGCAGCTATGCCAGGTATTGACGAGTACCCACCATCGGGCCATTTTTTCCAGGTCGAAAACGGTTTCCGCAGAGCGTTTACCATCGATGAAATCTCGGTACAGGGAGATCGCCCGAATCGCGTTAGTCGTCTTTGTCGATCCGAGTCGAAAAGGGGGTGCCCCGAACTGTTTTACCGGTAAGTCGATAATGCGTAAGTTAGAGGCGTTCAGCGGAGGGTTGTTCGCACCAGCTACTGAGGCGGTCTTGGCATTCAGGTCTTTCTGGCGCCATATGGGATCTTCATCCACCACCAGCACTGGGCCCTCCCGCCGACGCTGTGATTCAAGCATCTCTTTAGAAATATGCTCTTCCAGCGCCATGATGCCAATGGGGTAGTCATTGAGCCGTACATCAATGAAGCGGTATCTCGGCGCAAGAATACCCCAGTTGCGCATTTCATCGAGCATTATCGGTTCAGCCTGAAAGTTACGCGTATTAGGATGCTGTATCGAAAATCGTTTCATGCCAAAGGCATACGCCTCGCCAAGCACTTTTATGCGGAATGAGAGCTTGGTTGGGTGCTCGTAATGATCTGACCAATCCCCCTTCAAGCGAAGGCGAGTCTTGAGCTTTTTTGTCTCATTACCAGTGTTCAGGATAATTGACGCTTTTACCCAGTCATTATCGTCCTTTATCAGAATCTGTCCTGGCTTGTCTAAAGTTTCTCTGCGCTTTCGGTACAACTTGTCAAGAGCACCATTGGTGAGATAAATCTTCATCACCGGCAATGTTTCTTTATCAAACGTCTTTCGCTGCAAATCATATTGTACATTGGAGGCATCTCGTGCCACATCCTCTACTGTAAGACATAGAGGGTTTTCTCCGGGGCATTCGAGGATTTCTTTGAGATTTGATGGGTTTTTTTCAATGTATTGGATGCCAGCCAACAGAGCTAATGCCAGTAACAGCGGTGCCAGCACGGGCAACACGGCAACATTTTCGAGAAATCGATTTATCAACGTTTCACGTGATGACTCGGGAGTTTGATGTCAGCGAAATTTCAAACCCCAGTCCGCTATCAGCAAATGCGTGTTTGAGTGAATCAAGGCTTGCCAGATCGATCTTCAGCGTGTCGATTAGCAGCTCAACCCGGTTATCTTTTTGATACAAACGTTTGATCTTGTACGTGAAATTCTGTCGCTGTAACAGCTTCTCGACGTCTGCCAGTTGCAGATTATTTCCGTCCGGTACGTGTAGAATGATATCGATAAGATTACTGTTGCTGCTCAAATGCAGCTTTTTAGTCAGGCCAAAAGGAATCAAAACTGCCACTACGACGGCGAAACCGATTGTTGTTACCATCACCTGATTAGCTCCGAGACCCAGCCCGATGGCGATGGCGACAAATATGTAGAGTAATTCTTCCGGCTCTTTTATGGGGGTTCGAAAGCGTACGATGGAGAGTGCACCCACCAGTCCCAGCGATAATGCAATAGATGATTTTATGATCGTAATTATCAGAATCATAGTCGGTATCAGTAGTAGAAACATCGGAAGATATTGCCTGTGATCTGCTACCAGCCGAGTGGTTTTCGAAATGACCAAAGCCCAGATGACGGCCATGATCAACCCAACGCTGAGATTCCGGAATAGCTCCAATAATGGGATATCTATGACAGCATAGGGATTAGCAAAATCCACCGGTAACTCCTTACATCAATGGCTAATTAACGATTAGGGGTCCTATATTACAGTAGAGCCAAGGCTCAATGCATGCCTATTTAGCGGCAGTGAGGAAAATCCCCTTTTCTATAATGCTTCGTTGACCGCTTTTGACCACAGCAGTGGAGATAACACTACCTATCAGGCGATGACTAATATTGGCCGGGTGTGTCGAATACTCAGCGGCAATGCATCTGATTTAGCGATGATTTTTCATATTCGCCACACATCGA
>CAJQQW010000392.1 GCA_905480565.1 uncultured Halioglobus sp.
CACCGTCTTGCTGCGCCGAGTGGCCAAAAGAATGAGCGACCTTCTCAAACCCTTCAAAACACAGGTAAAGGCCACCGAGGATCAATGCCGGCGTAATAAGCCAAGGAGCCACAGCAGAAATTAAAAGAGCTGCAGGTATCAGAATGCACTTATTGAGAAAAGACCCTTTTGCAACCGCCCACACGACCGGCAATTCGCGATCAGCTCGCACACCACTGACCTTTTCGGCATTCACCGCGAGATCATCGCCCAGCACACCCGCAGTCTTGCGAGCAGCGACTTTCGTCATCAACGCAACATCGTCCAATACTGCCGCGATATCATCAATCAGGAGCAACAAACTGGAGCCAGCCATCAGTTTTTACTCCTTAGCAACGCGAATTTTCGCACCAGCATTTTGTCTACAATCGCCCTGCGCGTAATAGGCCGTCGTTTAACCAAAATTGCAGAAACACACTTTGTTACCATCCGCATCACGGCAATAGGCGCCATAAAAACCTTCCATACGCTCTCCGGGCGCTCCTTCATCCGTGGCGCCGAGCGCAATAGCCTTGTTGTACAACTGATCCACCAGCTCCCTCGAACCCGGCGTAATCGCAATCATATTACCGTTACCGGGATTCGGCTCTCCTTCATCATAAGGGGTACACACCGCTAACATTCCTCCACCTGCTGGAGTACCAATAACCGCCAGACGGCCGGTGTCCATAACAATACTCGCTTTAAGCTCCGCGAGCACCTCCAAGTAAAAAGCCTTGGCACTTTCAATGTTAGTCGTACCGATAGTCGTATATGCAATCACAGTCGTTCTCCGAAAAATAATATCCGCAGGGTTTATTTCTTGTGCGGCCTGAGTTTACACCCCATTGCGCGAATGACGCTATGGGTTACGTGGCTTACGCCTTCGTCTCGCGGGATCGTTCATCCGGGATTTAGGGTAACGTGGCAGTTTTCCCGTAGAAAGGTAGCGATAAATTGTATTTTGCGAACGAATTCTCGCGGCTTTTTTTCTGCGCTTGATATATTTGTTGCGCTGACTCTGATCCAACACACGCGCTTTTTCATTGTCATGCCACTGCTGATCGAGCGTATCCTGAATCACACGCTGCGCATCCTCATCAAAAATTGGGCACAAGACTTCCACTCGGTAGTCTAGGTTACGCGTCATTAAATCCGCTGAACCTATCAGATATTTCGGTGAGCCCCTGTTATAAAAAATATAGGCACGCGGGTGTTCTAGAAAGCGATCCACTATGCTCACAGCGTGAATATTTTCAGAAATACCCTTCACGCCCGGCAAAAGAGAGCACATACCTCGCACAATCAATCGAACCTCGACTCCGGCCTGACTGGCTTCGTACAGCTTTGTCACAATTTGCTTATCGACAAGGCTGTTGCACTTAAGCGTCATGGATGCCCGGTACCCCGAACGGGCATTTGAAATTTCCTGCTCTATAAGTTCCAGTAACCCGCTGCGAACACTGTAAGGAGACACCATCAATAGGCGATATTGCGGTTGTTTATACGTGTATTGCAGAAAATCAAAGACGCCCTGCACGTCCTTACCCATATTCTGGTCGTGTGTCATTAAACCGAAATCGGTATACAAGCGCGCGGTCTTTTCATTAAAGTTTCCTGTTCCCACATAGCTGTAGTAGCGCGCCGAACTGCCCTCTTTACGCTCTATAAGCAGGAGTTTGCTGTGAACTTTCAGACCGGGAATACCAAACAGGACCTGAATTCCGTTTTCCGTGAGGCTCTGAGCCCAGTTAATGTTCGCTTCTTCATCGAAACGTGCCGCCAACTCAACCACTGCCAGCACTTTTTTTCCATTCTGAACAGCGTTTACAAGCGCATCGATAACGCGAGAATCTCGCGCTACTCGATAAAGACAAATACTTATCTTACTCACGTGGGGATCCAGGGCCGCGGTCTTGAGAAGGTCTACTACATAATCAAAGGGATGGTAGGGATAGTAGAGGAAAACATCCTTTTCACGAACCGCATCAAAAATACAATCCTTTGCGTCAAGTTGGGGCAGACGTATCGGCGGCATCGGCTTCGCAAAGAGAAGCTTGGCGCCCACGTTGGGGAAATCGATAAAATCCTTGGAGTTGTGGTAGCGCCCGCCAGCAATCATGCTGTCATATTTGCCAAAACCAAAACGCCCGGTGAGCTGGTCCAGGATCCTCTGTGGCATTTTGACGTCGTATACCATACGCACCGTCTCAGCCATGCGCCGACGCTTCAGGCTTGACGCCATTTTATCAATCAGGCTCTGCGTAATGCCTGCATCGATCTCAAGCTCCGCATCGCGGGTAAACTTAAAACAGTAGGCTTTCGCTATCTCTATCGGTAAAACGCCTCGAAACACTTCCGGCAAACAGGCCCTAATAATGTCTTCCAATACAATAAAAACTCTTCCACGCTTGCCTTTTTTACGCGGTATCTCTACAAAACGGTCTAACCTGTCAGTGGGCACGTCGACCACCGCTAGATGACGTTCGCTTCGACTTTTTATATCTATCGCCAGATAAAGAGATTCTTCATTCAGCGGTGGGATCGCAGTGCCTTCCGTTAACAATATGGGCTCCAACTGCGGCAGCACCGTATGGGTAAAATACTCCTGTACAAAACGCGCCTGCCCCTCTTCTAACTGCTTTTCTGTGATGAGGTAAATACCGCGTTTCTGCAGACTACGCAGTAAATCTGCGTAAATACGGTCAAACTCTTTTTGCAGCTCCGCTACTCGCTTATGAATAGCCACAAGTAGCTCCTTTGCCTGCTGCCTGTTGTCTCCCGAGGAGACCGCAATCAATCTGCGTA
This sequence comes from uncultured Halioglobus sp., assembly GCA_905480565.1. Lineage (GTDB taxonomy): Bacteria > Pseudomonadota > Gammaproteobacteria > Pseudomonadales > Halieaceae > Marimicrobium. Next base: position 2,827 of record CAJQQW010000392.1, read on the forward strand.
CCTCTGCCACTCTCACCCGAAAAAACTCATCGACATTCTTGGAGTAAATCCCCAGGAATCGCAGTCGCTCGATCAAAGGAACAGACGTATCGGCTGCCTCTTGCAAAACTCTCGCATTAAAAGACAGCCAACTAAGCTCCCGAGGCATGAATAAATCATGGTCTAGCAGGTCCGCAAGGCGTACCTTAATCGGATTAGGCATACTCACTCCTGGCGCGTCCTGCAGCCGCATGAGGCCACTGGCTAGCCTTTTGGTCGGCGCGGGATTAGCGCTGTTATGGCGTTATCGGGCAACAGCAAACGGAGACACTACATGCCGCCTCAGGGACACGGGTACTGAACCAACCAGTGCTCCCTGAGCCCTGTGCGCGTCAAACAGACCTAGATCACTCTGCGACAACGATAAATTACTTCAAGAAATTAAGTTATCACACTGAATAAAATAAAAAAGCCCGCTGATCACAAAATGATTGCGGGCGAAATAGCCGTACGCTTCGGGGCAGAAACATCGGCTAGGGGACGTGTTCAGCGCGTGCCGGGAAGTAACGCGCTGTATACAAAGTAGACGCTAATTACGAGATAGCAAGCCAACCATGAAAAATAGTTGGACGGGTACAGCCTGCGACCCGGCGGTGCAAAAATGGGCTGCCTCAGACTCACGGGTTAGTCCATATACTGTCAATTCAGACAGCTTGCTCTGACCCAAATACTACTGCCGCGGAACAGCGAAATCCTCAATATTCACGTACTTTTATAGGGGCCTATGTTGCACGGCCTCGCTGAGCCGTTTTGCACACATTAGCGTGATGAGCAGGATCACCAGAAAGACGCGCACGGAAACCGGACCCAGCAGCCGTTACACTGATTCAGCAGCACCGTCTGTAGACTGTAATCTGGAGAACTCCCGGTTCAGCCGATACTGACGGGAGGTCACATAAGACTCCATATCTTCAACCCGGCGCAGCGCGGCGTCCAATCTCTCTCTTGCTCGTCTCAGGCGGACACTGCTGCTATCACTGTAGCGAAAAACTTTGCGGGGCCTATAGCCCTGATGGCGCTCATCATATTCCATGTCTACCGGAGCATCCTCGTATTCAAGCTCATCCTTACCATATCCGCTGGATGAAGCGCGGGCGGGTCGACGCGCCATCAGGAACCAGGCAACGAGGTACACCCATAATGCCAGTGTCCCGGTAAATAAAAATGCGCCAACCCACAGAAGGCGCACTACCCACGGCGCCACATCCCAGTAATCTGCCAGTCCCGCGGCCACGCCGGAAAGTACACGCTCCTGTGAGTTCCGGTAAAGATTAAGTCCCCAGCCTTCACGCCTGCGGCTGTAAAAATTGCTGGCCTCCCGGTGTGCGCGGTCTTTAGGCCACCCTGCCCCTCGCTTTTTACTGGTCATCATTTACTCCTTACTTTCACCCTGCTGTTCTCGGCTTACCTGCTGCCGCCAACGGGCATGATCCTCATCAAGAATCGCCTCAAGCGACACGATTCGCTCTGTCAACTTGTCCACCGTTTCTAACATGTGCTCTATCGATCCCCTGTCTTCCGCACTGAGACTGCGAGAAGACTTGTTTACGCTGCGGTAGTGCATCGTTATCCAGATCGGCGCCACCACTGTCAAAAATAAAATGGTGGGAACAAACATGAATTTCCAGAATTCCATTGTTTATATCCTTGGAAGAGACTGCTTCAAAAAACGTTTGCACATTATAGTTGGCGAACACTCCGAAGGGTTATTTTGCGCCCTCGACACTGTCCCCCATTTCTTTTTTTAGTCGCGCGAGGTCATCACTGATTCGCGCATCGTCCGTGAGCACATTAATTTGCGCAGCGAGATCCGGGGATACATCGCGCCCGATATCCATGGACTCCAACTGGCTTTCCAGTGTATCCATCCTGCGTTCAAAACGCTCAAAACGCAAAAAGGCGTCATCCAGCGCGTCTCGTTGA
>CAJQQW010000393.1 GCA_905480565.1 uncultured Halioglobus sp.
AAGTTCCCCGAGGCCATGGCCGCCGCAGGGCTAAATGATGCAGTAGCGCTGCCGCCGCATCTTGCGGACCTGTTTGATCGTCCAGAGCGCTTTGAGGTGTTACCCAACGACCTGACAGCGGTGCAGGCCTTTATTTCTGCCAACATCAACGCCTGACTTGGCATGGAAAAAATTATTCGTCGACGACAGGCAGTGGACGTACCGGTTCGAGTCGACGAGGGAATCCACCCGCTGCTCGATCGCATTTATTGCAACCGCGGCCTCCATTCTCTTGATGAGCGTGAACTGAAACTCGACGGCCTGCTGCCACCGTCACAACTGTTGCACTCCGACCGCGCTGCAACCCTGCTGGCAGATGCGCTCGCCAATGACACCCGCATTGTGGTGATAGGCGATTTTGATGCCGACGGTGCGACCAGTACGGCTTTGGTTATTTCTGTCCTGAGGCAATTGGGAGCGCGCCGCGTCGATTATCTCGTACCCAACCGATTCGAGTTTGGTTACGGGCTGACACCGGGTATTGTTGAAGTGGCATCGCAGTCCGGACCTGAGCTCATCATAACGGTCGATAATGGCATTTCCAGCATTGAGGGGGTCGCACTTGCCCGCGAGCTCGGCATTGCCACGCTCATCACCGATCATCATTTGGCCGGCAGAGAATTGCCCGCTGCGGATGTCATCGTCAACCCTAACCAGCCGGGTTGTAACTTTCCGAGTAAACACCTCGCTGGTGTGGGCGTTATTTTTTATATCATGCTGGCATTGCGCGCTGAGTTGCGCGTCCGGGGCTGGTTCGAGTGTCGCGAGGAGGTCAACCTGGCGCAGGTGCTGGATCTTGTCGCGTTGGGTACTGTGGCTGATGTAGTCCCGCTGGACCGTAACAATCGCATACTGGTGGATCAGGGCTTGCGGCGCATGCGTGCCGGGCAATTGCGACCTGGTATCAGGGCGTTGCTGGAGGTGGCGTCGCGCCCGGCCTCGTCGGTGGTGGCTTCGGACCTGGGCTTCGCGGTCGCGCCTCGGATCAACGCGGCAGGCAGGCTGGAGGATATGTCGGTAGGGATAGAGTGTTTGCTATCAGAGAATACGGCGGACGCCAGAGCGCGTGCTGGCGTGTTGCATGAACTTAATCAGAACAGGCGTCTGATTGAGCAGGACATGCAGGCGGACGCGGTGACTCATCTTGAAGCGCTTTCACTGGAAGAGGGCGCTGAACCACCTATCGCAGTCACGCTCTATCAAGCCGGATGGCACCAGGGTGTCATCGGTATTCTAGCCTCGCGCATCAAGGATCGTCTGCATCGCCCGACTATTGTCTTTGCCGACGGTGATGGCGATGAGCTGAAAGGTTCTGCTCGCTCTATTGCAGGCATACATATCCGCGATATTTTGGACGCAGTAGCGACCCGCAACCCCGGTTTGATTACGCGGTTTGGCGGGCATGCGATGGCCGCGGGGCTGACACTCTCCAAATCCGTTTATCCCGTTTTTGCAGCGGCTTTCTTAGCGGAAGTAGAGCGCCACGCGGAAGATGTCGAATTGCAGGCCGTTGTCGAGACAGACGGCGAGCTGGCGGTTGAGGATTTTGAGCTGGGGCTGGCGACAGAACTGCGCTTCGCCGGACCCTGGGGGCAGCGTTTCCCCGAGCCGATTTTCGACGGCCGGTTCCAGGTCGTCAGTCAACGTCTGGTGGGAGGCAAGCATTTGAAAATGGTGTTGTCACTCCCGGGTCATTCGGCGTTGCTGGACGCCATCGCATTTAATATCGATCCGCGACAGTGGCCCGACGACGCAGTGAGTGAAATAGAGATTGCCTACCGGCTTGACGTCAATGAGTTTCGGGGCCAGCGATCCCTGCAGCTAATGATTGAGCATCTGGTCGCAGGTTAATGCGGGGGTCGCATAGCAGCGTTTGGCGAGTTCAGCCTGTGGTCGATCAGGGCGACCCACTGCACAAATAGGGGCGCTTCTGCCGCATCCGCACAGCATTCCCGCGCGCTGACAAGTGTCGCTGCCTGGATATGATTCCCCGTCATTTACTCGCCCTAACCGGTTTCATGGGCATGGTGTTGTCCTTGGTGCTGCAGATGGCGTCCGCCGGGCTTGACCTTCCAGTAACTAGAAGGTTTATAGTAGGGGCATGTCATACAGGAGGTGCTCATGAATATCTCCGCAGCGGCCCATCAAAGCGGTCTCAGCGCCAAAACTATTCGCTATTACGAAGAAATCGGCTTGATCGCGCCTGCAGCGCGCGCCGAGAATGGTTATCGGCAGTACGATAGCACGGCTGTCGATGACCTCCAGTTTATCGCCAGAGCGCGCGGGGTCGGTTTTGACCTGCAGGAGTGCCGGCAATTGCTGGATTTACTTCGTGATCCCCATCGACAGAGTCGGCATGCGCAGAAATTGGTGTTGGAAAAAAGCCGGCATTTGCAGCAGCGCATCGATCAACTTGTCGCCATGCAGCGGGAATTGCGCACTATGGCAGAACGCTGCCGCGGCGACGAGGGCCCAGACTGCGCTATTCTTGATGACCTTGCGGCTCCGGGCGCACACGAGCGATGAATCAGACTACGCGCGTCGCCACAGAAGCCGAGAGTGCCTGCACACCGCAGGAGGCCGAAGGTGCATGCTGTGAAGCGCCTCGTCGCAGGGACTACTTGTTCTGGGTCAGTCTGTGCGTCGTTGCTCTGGCTTACCCTATTGGTGGCATCCTGCAGCATGACCATACCTCTATCCTGGGTACTTTTTCCGGCGGTGTTTTTGAGCTGTTTAACAAGATGTGGTGGGGTATTGCTATCGGCATCGTGTTTGTTGGCATCCTCGCGCGCATCCCGCGCGAAATGGTAATGGCGGTATTGGGCAGGGAGCGCGGCACACGCAGCCTGTTTCGAGCCACACTGGCGGGCGTTTTCCTGGACCTTTGCAGCCACGGTATTCTTGCTGTCGGCATGAAATTGTATGAGCGCGGCGCGAGTATAGGGCAGGTGATTGCGTTCTTGCTGGCCAGTCCGTGGAATTCGTTCTCCCTTACGTTGATTTTATTTGGTCTTATCGGGGTCAGCTGGACGTTGCTATTCATCTTCCTGTCGTTGGTGATAGGTATTGTTACCGGCAGCATTTTTGATCGTCTGGTGGCGCGCGGACAGCTGCCAGACAATCCGTGGCAGGAGCAACTGGGTGACGAAACGCCTTTTTGGGAGCAGTGGCGCATGTACAGGCAAACGCTGCAGGTTTCCCTGCAGGGCACCCTAGGAATTCTACGTGACGGCTTTGCGGGCTCTCGGGTGGTGATTCGTTGGTCTCTGTTCGGCCTGGTGTTGGCTGGCCTCATTCGGGCTATTGTTCCGGAGGAAGCATTTGCCACCTGGTTTGGGGCCACCATGGGCGGACTCTGGTTGACGCTGCTGGCGACGACCATCATCGAGGTCTGCTCAGAGGGTTCAACCCCGATCGCTGCAGACCTGATGAACCGCGCCAGCGCGCCAGGGAACAGCTTTACCTTCCTTATGGCGGGAGTCGCTACAGATTACACAGAGATAATGTCCATCCGCGACACTACGCGGTCCTGGCGAATCGCCCTTTGTCTGCCTTTGGTGACTGTGCCCCAGGTTATTCTGATCGGCGCATTGCTCAACCAGTTTTAGCGTCAGGGGTGCGGATAGTTCCCAGCCACTGATTGCTGGGGTAGAATGCGCGGCTTTTGACCAGACAGGCTGAGAACATGCTGGAAATCAACCCGCTGTTAATGCAACTGAAGGATATCGAAGCGCGCGCTGGCGTGTTGAGGGGGTACCTTTGACTTTGATCAGCG
>CAJQQW010000394.1 GCA_905480565.1 uncultured Halioglobus sp.
TTGAACGCTTGTTCATTTTCGAAAAAAATAATCTGGCTGTATGCCTGACCTCCCAGCTGTGCACCCAACGTGAGCTGCGTCACCGTGGAATTTCCAACATGTTTGTCCGCGACAAACACCTTACCCTCGCCGTAGGCACCCCCTACAACAAAACCGGCCTTACCCACTGTGGGATATATCGCAAAGCCATATGCAGTCTTAAAATACTCGCCACTCTGGCCTGCGTTCTTGAACACATTGATAGCATCAGCATAGCTGTTACCCCAGGCCGAAGACGCAAAGGCGAACAGCAAAAAGCTGGCGAACAGAACTTTGACTTGCGTATACATTGGTTAAAACCTCTCATCGGGTGGCGGAATCAACCGCATTATGCAGCAGGACTTATGGCCTATTCTGTGGACGACAACAGATCAGGTCAAGCCTGAGAAGCGGGCAAGAAGATCGCACACTCGGCAGGAATACCCCCATTCATTATCGTACCAGTTTAAAACCCTTAGGTAACGCCCGCCGGTAATACCCGTAAACCCTGAGTCATAAATCGACGAATGAGCATTACCAATGATGTCGGTGGAGACGATCGGCACGTCACTATACTGCAAAATACCCTGCAGGCGGCTTGACTCAGAGGCCTGTAAAACGACCTCGTTAACATCGGAAACGCTTACGCGACGCGAAAGTCTCGCGAATAGATCGACAACAGAGCCGTCTGGCACCGGCACCCGCGCAGCGATACCATGCAGCTTGCCCGCAAGGCCGGGCAGTACCTCACCCACCGCTTTGGCTGCTCCGGTAGACGTGGGAATAATATTTTCCGCCGCTGCACGGCTGCGGCGCCAATCTGAATGCGGTACATCCGCCAGACGCTGATCGTTGGTATAGGCGTGCACAGTGTTGATTACGCCCTCTTCAATACCAAAGGCATCATCGAGTACCCGCGCCATCGGGGCCAGGCAATTGGTGGTACAACTCGCATTGGATACCAGTTGATGAGTAGCGCTCAAACCTTCATCATTTACTCCCAGCACTACCGTATAGTCGACGGGATCCTTGGCGGGAACCGTTAGCACTACGCGCTGCGCTCCTGCTTTTAAATGTCCCTCGAGTTGTTTCCGCTTACGGAATACACCAGTAGCCTCCACGACTGCGTCAATTCCAAGCTCAGACCATGGCAAGTCCGCTGGACTGGACTCGTTAAGCAGTTTTACGCAGCCCTTGTCGGTAACGAAATGATCTTCTTCCAACACAAGCCGTTTCCCGAATGGCCCCATGACCGTATCGTACGCCAGCAGGTAACGCAGAGCGTCGTTATCGAAAAGGTCATTGATGGCTACAACCTCCATGTCGTCCCTGTCTTCGATAATGCGGAATACGGACCGCCCGATACGCCCAAAGCCGTTGATAGCAATTCTCATGACTTGGCCGCCTGCTGATCCAACTGCCCGTAAAGACGCACCAGATCCAGCAATCGAGAGGCATGCCCCAAAGTTTCGTACCAACTCAGCGTTTTAATAGTATGACCACCCGCCTTGATAGTGCCTCTGAGGTCGAATACTACGGAGGCCGAATTGCCAATCACATCCGAGGAAACAATGGGGTCTTCCACAGTATCAACCACTCCGGGACTCTGCGACGCGGCAGCACACATTGCACTATTTATCTCCTCGACACCCACCGTGCCGTCTTCCAACACAAGATTCACATCCAGTAGACAGCCTTCCTGCACAGGCACATTCAGCGCCCACGTCATGATCTTGTCTTCAAAGGCAGGCAATATATTACTTATCCAGCGTGACGCCTCATGTGTATTGGGAATAATATTTTTAGCTGCCGACCGACTGCGCCGAAAGTCGCTACCGGCGTAATCCTGCAAAGCCTGGTCAGAGGTAAACGAATGGATTGTCGTCATACTCGCGCATTGTATTGCAACATGTTGAGAAAGACCGTGCAGCAAGAGACACAGCGCCGTCGTCGTCGGTGAGCCTGCAGATATCATTCTATCGCTCGCTTGGGCCGCTGCCCCATTTATCGTCGGGACAACAATTCTGTCTATGGCGTCCAAAGGCAACGTACGCAGCACGACGCGCCCGGCACCGTTGGACAGATGCTCTTCCATACTGCGCTGGTCACGAAACCGGCCAGTCGCGTCAATCACCGCATCGACCGAAAAAATATCCCAAGGCATTTCAGCGGGCCGGTCAATCTGCATCAATCGGGCACGAAAGCGCGGATTGACAAGAAAATTTCCCTCCAGCTTATACCGCGTCGGATCCGTTACCTCAGAGCGGAGCAGATAATGCAGGATTTCGGGCTCCCCAATATCCGCAATCGCGACCACCTCTACGTCATCGCCCCCAGAGGCCAAATCATAGATTTGGCGGCCCACCTGGCCAAAGCCCATGATGCCAACCCTGAAGGGCCGCTTATCAGCCATGCTGCAATACCTCCCCTTGCGAATGCCCTGCCCGGCGCAGCCTTATTCTCTCTTGCTCAGGCAAAATCTTCCAGACCGACGTCGGATCAGATACATCGCCAGAAGCGTTGTAATGTTCAGGGCATCGTCGAGGGGATAGAGGCCGGCACCAGAAAGAAAGCAAGCGTACTTAAAAAGCGCCCTGGGCGACCTCGGCAACCTGCGTCAGATCGATGCCGTAGGCCTGTGGCTCCAGGCTTTTCGTGATATGGAGCGGGGTTGCGCTATCGCCCGTACCATCATCATGCAGATCAATCACACGAGGCTGCGGAATACGGTTTTTCTTTCTGTCCAGCAGGAGTAGCACTTTGGGGCGTAACCGCCGTGTGCGATATTCTGCGACAACGACACCTACTTCCCCCGAGGATAGCTCTACCAACGTCCCAGCGGGATAAATACCTACCGCCTGAATAAAGGTCTCAACCAATTCCGCCTGGAAGTCCTGATCGCGCGAGTGGTACAACAATTTAATGGCATCACTCGGCGCAATCGCTTCGGCATACTGCCTGTTGCTAGTTAGCGCATCGTAGGTATCGACAATACCTGCTATACGCGCAAATACCGGAATAGAATCACCTACCAGGCCGCTCGGATAACCCGAACCGTCGTAGCGTTCATGATGACATGCCACCATCTCGATGACGTCCTGATTCATAACGCCGCACTCCTCGAGAATCTGCAAGCCATGATTGATGTGGCCTGCCACTTTTTCTATCTCCAATTCGGTCAACTCACGATCCGCCTGCAATAGCTCGGGATCCACACGCAGCTTGCCGATGTCCATCAGGAGGCAACCCATGGCGAGGGAGCGCAGATCCTGACGCGATAGACCCACTTGCCGGCCCAGTGAAACAGCCCACATAGATGCACTCAGGGCGTGCTGATACGTGTACTGGTCATGTTGCTTGAGCCGACTCACCCACAGGCAAGCGTCCGGATTACGACTGATACTGTCGACCACCGGCTCCACCGATTTTCGCAGCTTGATGAAATTGAGTTTCTCTCCATCACTGACATTGTCAAAGATATCGTCAATATCTAGGATTAACGTGCTGAGAGCCTGCTGCGCCCGCGGGTTTTCTTCCTCCCAGGCACCGCCGTCGTCATAGGGGCGAAGCTTGCGACCCTTGAATATCTCGTCAAGCGGCACACGCGGCCGATCGGGATTAAGCTTTTTAGAGCCCTGTTTGCTAGTTTGCTTCTGCAAAACATGACGATTCTGCAGCCCTACCTTTTGGCTACGCCTAAAATCGACATGTACGTGCTTACAATACTTTTGCAGACGCAAGATATCGTCTGTGCTTTCAATCACAAAACCTTGAGTGATGAACGGTGTTTCCAACCAAGGGCGATCCAAACCGCTGACAAACATGCCAACGCTGAGCTCACTGGTTGCCACTTTTTGGGTCTTCAGCATTTTTAAATGCCCTTTTCTCTTACTACCAGAGCAGTCGATATGTGACGCAAGTAACTGACAAATATGGACTTTGTCTAACCTCTCTAGCCCGAATTTATGCGTTTGCCGGGCAACTGTCCACCTGTAAGTGGCGTTTTCTGCAGAAAATTCCCGGAAATGCGACCAAGGCCAGTTTCTGGCCCTTCCGGTGAGCACAACGCACAGCCGCATAAGCTCACAGCGGCTGCGAAATGGTCTGTCTATGGGGAGAAACCAGCCGGCTCTGTGCTATATTCTGACGCCGGTGGACGTCGTCCACTGCGTAACGCTAAACAACAGAGACCACTTGCTATGCGTAGCCTTTACATCGCCCTGGGCCTTCTCGCTTTTGCACCCGTCGGTGTAGTTGCTGCCCTGGTAGCCAGCGGGACAGTAGACGCAAACAGCCTGAGCATGATGCTCAACCTCATGACGGGCGCTGATGGCCCCACCGCGGACGAGAGCACCCTGGCGAGGCGCTACGAAGTGCCCGATGGCTTTCAGCTTTCGCTTTACACGGCAGACCTGCCCCGCGCTCGCTTCCTGCGTTTTACACCGGGAGGTGATCTTCTGGTCAGCAGACCCCACGAAGGCGACATCGTGCTGCTGGAAAAAGATTTGGACGGAGATGGCCGCCCCGATGGCACAAGAACATTGCTCGCAAATCTGCAACGCCCTCTTGGTATTGATATTCACGACAACTGGCTTTACATCGCGGAATCTGGGCGCGTCAGTAAAATCCGCTTCGACAGCGCAAGTGGCCAGACCAGTGGTGAATTGCAAACGGTTGTGCCGAACTTGACCGATGACGGCAATCACTGGTCCAAGACACTGCGTATCGGCCCTGATGAACAGCTTTATTTAAGCCAGGGCTCGACCTGTAACATATGCGAGGAAGAGGACCAGCGGCGTGCCACCATGATGCGTTTTGAACTGGACGGCAGTGACGGCGAGATCATTGCCACGGGCCTGCGCAACAGCGTTGGCTTCGACTGGGCCCCCTGGGATCAAGCCCTGTATGCCACCGACAATGGACGGGATTTACTGGGGGACGATACTCCACCCTGTGAGCTAAACCACATACAGCCGGGTAAATTTTATGGCTGGCCCTATTTTTACGGTAACAACATTGCAGATCCTGACATGAACGCGGATCCGCAGGCTGCTGAGCGCTCGCCTACACAACCGGTACATCCGTTTCGCGCACATAATGCCCCGTTGGGCATCACCTTCCTCGAAGCCTCCGAACTGCCCGATACCTATACAAAGAGCGCCCTTGTTGCACTGCACGGCTCGTGGAACCGAAGTTCACTGGACGGTTACAAGGTAGTTTCTCTGCACTGGACACCGGCAGGAATAGAAGAACGAGATTTCCTCACTGGGTTCCTGCGAGACGGAGAGATCAGCGGGCGCCCGGTTGACGTCGCGCAAGCGCCGGATGGCTCTATTTATATATCGGACGACTATGCTGGAGCGATTTATCGTGTTACCTATGAGCCGGACCGTGAAGGCTCCGCTCTACCTATGCCACAACCCATCAGCCGTCTCGACGAGACGCCGCCGCAATGGCTTGCGAATGCAGACCTACCCGCGATGGCGAGCAGTGGCGAGATGCTGTACCAGAAATTGGGCTGTCGCAGCTGTCATGACGAAGGAGAAAACCCCAGTCGGCTCGATGCACTGTCCACCCGGCTCGGCTACAGCGCAACGATCAATGCCCTTGCCTACCCACAAGCACCTATGCCAGTGTTTCCGCTCAGCGATACCGAACGGCGCGAACTAGCGGTATACCTGCTGTGGAATCCAGAGAGCGCAGATTGACAGAAATGCTGCGTCATCTGCCCAACGGTCTTACTGTTCTGCGACTCCTGTTGGCCGCCCCCCTCGGGCTAATGATACTGCGCGGTGATTATGCCTCAGCACTGACCATTGGTTGCCTCGCTGGCATGACGGACGCCCTTGACGGGTTTCTCGCCAGACGACTCAATGCCCAGTCGAGACTGGGGGCAGCGCTGGATCCTGTGGCCGACAAAATACTAATTACCGTGACTTTCGTGTGCTTCGCACAGATTGGGCTGGCGCCGTGGTACCTGGCGATTATCGTCTTTTCCAGAGACATAATTATCGTTATTGGCGCTATCTCTTATCACAAGATGATCGGCCCGTTCGAGTTCAGGGCCACCCGGCTAAGCAAGGGAAATATGTTTGTACAGATCAGTTTCTGCGTTCTCGTATTACTGGCGCAAGTTATCGAAGGGGTGCCGCCAATACTTTTGTTCAGTTGTATGGTGGCCGTATTGTTCTTTGCGGTCGCTAGCGGTCTGGATTACGCACTGTCCTGGACCATCAAGGCCCTACAATTTCGTAAGGCCCGCAGACCATAACTGTGAATTCTCTAATCTTACGGATCACAGCATTGTGAATTCAGAGCATAAAATTCATGTATTGACATACAATATCCACAAGGGTTACTGCAGCGGCAATCGCAGGTTTATGCTCGATTCGATGCGCGAGCGTATTGCAGAAACTGGCGCGGACATTGTATTTCTACAAGAGATTCATGGCATAGCGATCAAGAGTCAAGCGAAACGCCGGCGATTCTCGTACCCGGACGAGCCACATTTCGAGTATCTGGCCAACGAAGCCTGGCCACACTTTGCCTACGGTCGAAACGCCATCTATCGAAAGGGTGACCATGGCAATGCCATTCTCAGCATGTATCCCTTTGCCAGTTGGGAAAATATAGATATTTCGATTTTTCCGCGGTCAAGTCGCAGTATTCTGCATGGCGTGATTGAGCTTCCGCACAAGAACACACGACTGCACACCTTGTGCGTTCACCTTGGGTTGCTCGAACAAGAACGGAAGGAGCAACTGCAGGTTCTGACCGACAGAATCAACAACCATGTTCCCAGAGAAGAGCCAATGATAATAGCGGGCGATTTCAATGACTGGCGGCGTCGGGCGGAGCAGCATCTTCACGCAGATTTGGGCCTGCGTGAACTATTCGTGCAGCTGCGAGGAAGACATGCCCTCTCCTACCCTGTCTGGCGTCCTTTGCTCCCCGTGGATCGAATCTACTACAGGGGCCTTGAACCCGCCTCATGCCAGCGCCTTAACACAGGTCCCTGGCGCGAACTTTCTGACCATGCCGCCCTGTTCGGGATATTTCATGTTTAATACATATCAAAAGACAAATAACTCATATCACAATCAAAGCTTGCCGAGGCAAGACACAATCAGTATCTTTTAGCTGTCGTTTTTTCTCGTGACATGACTTGGCTAAGATATTAGAACACTCACCGCAACAGCAATCGCACGCACAAAAAATGGAAACGAAAAAATGAGCATACGGGACGTTGTAGCCTCGCTGGTGGAAGTACCCACCCTCCTCCGCATTGCCAAGGAAGTTAAGCCCAAATCTCCCGACACAACAGACTGCTTCGCCGCGAGGTTGGAGTCAACAGTCTCTCGCTTTCCCGACAATACCGCAGTGATATTTGAGGGTCGCACACTGACGTGGCGAGACCTTAACGCTTCATCCAATCGTATCGCGTCCTCACTGACCGATCGAGGGATTAAGCATGGCGATACCGTCAGTCTTGTTATGGAGAACAGGGTTGAATTTCTCACGATATTAATCGCACTCAACAAACTCGGAGCAATAGCGGCGCTGATCAACACTAATCTCTCTGGACAAGGACTAGCGCACTGCATCACCATTACCGATTCACGCATGTGTATTTTTGGAGAGGAGCGTCTGCAATCAGTCGAGGGGGTGCATGACCTACCTGAACTATCCGGGATAGAGTGCTGGCTGTTTGTCAGCGATAAGGGTGAGACACCGCCACCGGCGTGGTCAGAGCGCCTCGATGATAGCGGCGGTGCTGACAGCAACCCCGATCAAACCGGTCGCAATACCATAGACGATACCGCACTGTATATTTTTACCTCGGGAACAACCGGGCTGCCAAAGGCGTCCATTATCTCCAATCGCCGATTTTTAACGGCCTCTGCACTCTCGTATCTGGGGGGCATACAGTGCACGGAAGAAGACTGCATTTATCTCTGCCTGCCCCTTTATCACGGAACGGGACTGTTCCTAGGGGTCGGCGCTGCTTTTGCTACTGGCGCCAGCATGTTCATCCGTCGCAAGTTTTCCGCCAGTCAGTTCATAGAGGAGACGCGGACGCACAAAACCACCTGTTTTGTCTACATTGGCGAACTATGCAGATATCTGATGAATATAGAGCAGCGAGCGGACGACCATACATGCGCTGTTGCAAAAATGATGGGGAATGGGCTGCGCCCGGATGTCTGGCACGAATTCAAGAGCCGCTTTGGCATTAAGCGTGTAGCAGAGTTTTACGGTTCTAGCGAGGGCAATGTGGCCTTTGTAAATATGCTGAATAAGGACTGCACGGTTGGCACCACAACCATTCCTCTGGCACTAGTTGGCTACGACGTCGAGGAAGATGAGCTTCAGCGCAACGAAGCAGGAAATTTGATTAGGGTAAAAGACGGTGATCCAGGACTTTTGCTGGGAAAAATTACTCCTTCAACTATCTTTGAAGGATACACCAGCAAGGATGCCACGGAGAAAAAAATCTTGCGCGATGTCTTCGAAAAAGGCGATACCTGGTTCAATACCGGCGATCTGATGCGAACAGTGGATGTGGGCTTCGCGTTCGGGTTGAAACACTACCAGTTCGTGGACCGTGTTGGTGACACCTTTCGTTGGAAGTCCGAGAATGTTTCTACCAACGAAGTCGGCGAGATAATCAATGCTCACGCACAAATCGACTTCTGCAACGTCTACGGCGTCGAAATACCCAAAGCTGATGGTAAAGCCGGCATGGCCGCCTTGGTACTCGCAGATGGAGAGAGCTCTCTGGACATCGAGACTTTCTCTGCTCACGTCAAGGAGCATCTGCCCGCATATGCTCGTCCAGTGTTTTTGCGTATTCAGCGGGAGATAGACACCACAGGAACATTCAAAATGGTAAAGGGTGAGTTACGCAAGGAGGGCTACGACGTTAGCAAAGTATCTGATCCCATCTATGTATTAAAGCCGCGCGGCGACGGCTATGAAACCCTGGATGCTGACTATGCCGCTATTATCAGAGCAGGAGAAGCGGGCTTCTAGAAATGACTGTGTGACCGCGGGCTTCCCCTATTTCAGGGGGCCACGTCGGGAGGGAAGTCAGCAAGTATTGCTCGAGCGGCCTTCTCACGGAATACAACCCCTTCTGCAGACTCCGGTTGAATATGCATATGCGCCTTGAAGATTGCGCGCCACTTGGGCTGCAAAACGATCGGATCTATCATATTCACGTACAGTGTGCCGGTTATATACTCCGGAGCTGCAGGGTCGAACGGGCTGAGTCTGCTACTTTCGCTAGTAATATACCTCCAGGACAGAAACATGTCCGCCTCGGCATTGGCTGAAACGACTTCGAAGCCGCGCTGCAATAACGCCTCAGTGAGGGCTGTATCGATGCGGCTGATCTGGCGGTCGGTTATCAGCATGGTTGCAATTGTGTCTCTGGCGATTGGCTGAATCGCAATTTTCTTCACAGCACTGAAATCGTAATTCCGGTCATACTCTATCGTCGGCGTTATCGCGGAATTGACATTGACACAAGCCTGTAACAGCAGGACCGCGCCAAGCGTAAGCCATCGTGAGTAATTGATCACCTGCATGTCACACTCTCCCTGTTAACTTCAAAGGTTATACCGGTGCACAGTTAATCACGATGACAGCTAAACTGCACCTGGCAGGCGTGTTTACGATTCTACAAATGCACGCTCCACCACGTAGTGCCCTGCATCGCCGTGACGCGCCTCGATAAACCCCTGACCATCCAACAATGCGCCTGTCTCTTTTAACATGGCGGGGCTGCCACAAATCATGAATCGATCATCCTCCGTGTTTACCGGCGGCAGCCCTATATCCGCTGCCAGCCTCCCTGTGCGTAACAAATCTGTCAGACGACCATTATTCGCGAACTGCTCCCGGGTCACAGTGGGGTAATAGATCAGCTTCTCACTGATCGCCTCCCCTAGGTACTCGTGCCGCGGCAAGTGTTCCGTAATCAATTCCCGGTAAGCCAGTTCTTCTGTATAGCGGCAGCCATGAGTGAGTATTACCCTATCGAAGCCGTCGTAAATTTCCGGATCTCGAATGATGCTAAGGAACGGCGCCAATCCGGTGCCAGTGGCGATCAGATACAGGTGTCTGCCCGGCAACAGGTTATCCTGTACCAACGTGCCCGTGGCCTTGCTGTTGACCAGCACCTCGTCGCCCACATCTATGTGTTGTAACCTGGATGTAAGCGGACCATCAGGCACCTTGATGCTGAAAAATTCCAACTCGTCCTCATAGTTTGCGCTCGCCATACTGTAGGCCCGCATCAGCGGTCGACCAGCGTGACGCAGGCCGATCATAGTGAAATGCCCATTGCTGAATCGAAACCCTGGACTGCGCGTGGTTTTAAAACTGAACAGCCGATCTGTCCAGTGGTGAACCGCCGTTACCTGTTCGGTAAGTAACTGAGCCATTGGGGACTACCTCCTCACACATTCGGTTGGGGTAGACTAGGGGCTGGCAATATATAGGTAAAACAGATATATTAGATATTGTATATCGTTTTAATAGATATAGAAAATGCGCTACACACTGAGACAGCTGGAAGTTTTCCTCGCCACGGCCCGGCACGAGAACGTAACACGCGCCGCACAGGCATTGGCTATGTCCCAATCTGCAGCCAGCGGGGCCCTTTCCGAACTGGAAAACCAGTTCGATATCAAGCTATTCGACCGCCTCGGTAAACGCCTGCAGCTCAGCCAACTGGGCATGCAACTGCGACCTGAGGCAGAGCGCTTGCTGGAGCAGGCAAAGAGCTTCGAACAAAATCTGTCTGGCGATAACGTTATCGGCGGCCTGCGCATCGGTGCCACACTGACTATTGGCAATTACATAGCGGTCAATATGATCGCTGATTACAAACGCCTGCATCCTATGGCAGATATCGCGCTGCAGGTGGCCAATACCCAAAGTATTGCCAAACAGGTAGCAAGCTTCGAGCTCGACATGGGCCTGATAGAGGGAGAACTCGCACACGCCGATCTAAATATTGCTCACTGGCGTCAGGATGAACTGGTTGTATTTGCGGCCCCCGAACACTACCTCGCAAAGTCCAAACAGATCAGCCATGAGGACCTGCTCAAGCAACGTTGGATCGTCAGGGAACAGGGGTCGGGCACTCGCCAGGCGTTTGATCGGGCCATGCAAGGGATCCTGCCGGATCTTTACATCGCAATGGAATTACAACACACAGAAGCAATTAAACGCGCCGTAGAGGCGGGCCTGGGTGTTGGCTGCCTGTCAAAAATCTGTCTGTCTGATGCATTCCGGCGCGGCTCACTCGTTCCGCTGTCTATCCCCGACCGCGATTTTCAGCGGGAGTGGTATCTCATTACGCACCGACACAAGTTTCAAAGCGCGGCGCTCAAGGAGTGGCTGGAACTCTGCCAAGCGCGTTGGTCCGGCTGAAGCGCGCGACCGGTTTAACTCCTTCAAGCTTACCGTTAAACTATGTGACACTTATTTTCGGGTACACAGGGTTATCAAAATGAAAACACGCGCAGCTGTCGCATTTGGGGCGGGGAAGCCACTTGAAATTGTAGACGTTGACCTTGAAGGACCGAAGGCAGGCGAAGTTATGGTGGAGGTTAAGGCCACCGGCATCTGCCACACTGACGCTTTTACACTGTCCGGCGACGATCCCGAGGGCGCTTTCCCTGCCATTCTTGGACATGAGGGCGCAGGAATCGTGGTCGACGTCGGCGATGGCGTCACATCTGTCAAACCAGGTGACCACGTGATCCCTCTCTACACCCCTGAATGCCGCGAGTGTAATTTCTGCCTTCATCCCAAAACAAACCTGTGCCAGGCCATTCGCACTACACAGGGTCAGGGTGTTATGCCGGACGGAAGCAGTCGTTTTTCGCTTGATGGCAGTCCCATACTGCACTACATGGGCTGCTCCACGTTCTCCAATTATACAGTCTTGCCAGAAATAGCCGTGGCCAAGGTTCGCGAGGATGCACCCTTCGACAAGATATGCTACATCGGCTGCGGTGTAACCACCGGGATAGGCGCGGTGGCCTTCACCATGAACGTAGAAGCCGGGGCTACAGTGGCAGTTTTCGGCCTCGGCGGTATCGGGCTGAATGTCATTCAGGGCGCGCGCATGGTGGGTGCAACACGAATCATCGGCATCGATACCAACCCTGCAAAGGACGCACTTGGCCGCAGCTTTGGCATGACCGATTTTGTCAACCCCAGAGAAGTGGATAACGTCGTGGATCACCTGATCGACATGACAGGTGGCGGCGTGGACTACAGTTTTGAGTGCATCGGCAATGTGGACGTCATGCGTCAGGCACTCGAATGCTGCCATAAGGGATGGGGACAAAGCTGTATTATCGGCGTCGCTGGTGCTGGCAAGGAGATTTCGACACGGCCGTTCCAACTGGTCACCGGCCGATCATGGCGCGGCACCGCTTTCGGCGGCGCCCGGGGACGCACCGATGTCCCCAAGATCGTCGATTGGTATATGGAGGGAAGAATCAATATTGATGACTTGATTACTCACACCATGCCATTGAATGACATCAACAAAGCCTTTGACCTTATGCACAGCGGCGAAAGTATTCGCTCCGTAGTGCTCTATTAGCGCCGGCGGCAATTATGGATATCGTTGGAGAACATAAATCTTTTGGCGGTCGACAACTGCGTTTTACCCACGCGGCTGACACGCTGGGATGCGAAATGAACCTCTCTGTCTACCTGCCTCCCGCGGCGGAACACGGACAAGTGCCCGTTTTGTATTGGCTCTCTGGACTAACCTGCACTGACGAAAATTTTGTGCATAAAGCGGGCGCACAGCAATACGCCGCCGAGCATGGTGTGGCAATTGTCGCCCCGGATACCAGTCCGCGCGGAGAAACAATACCCGATGATCCGGACGCAGCCTATGACTTCGGCCTGGGCGCTGGATTTTACGTCAACGCGACACAGGCGCCATGGTCAACGCACTATCAAATGTACGATTACGTGGTGGAAGAGTTGCCGCAGGTTGTCACTTCTGCATGCCCGATTGACGGCGAAAGAGCTGGGATTTTTGGCCATTCCATGGGCGGCCACGGCGCGCTGAGCATCGCCCTGAAAAATCCCCGACGCTACCGTTCGGTATCCGCATTCTCACCCATTTGCTCGCCTTCGAATTGTCCCTGGGGCATCAAAGCACTGAGCAACTACATCGGAGACGACAAGAACGCCTGGAAAGCCCATGACAGCGCGGAACTTGTCCGCAACGCAGAACAACATCTACCCGTTCTGGTGGATCAGGGCGAAGCGGACGACTTCCTAGAAGAGCAATTAAAGACTGATCTGCTTGAACAGGCCAGCGCCGAAGCAGGCTACCCTATGAGCATTCGCCGGCAACCCGGCTATAATCATAGTTACTTCTTCATCGCGACCTTTATCGCGGAACATATCGAGTTTCATTCACGTTACGTGTAGCGCCAGCCAGCATAATCCCGGCCGGGCACTATGACTGAACAACCCAAAGGAGATAAACCATGCATGATGATCTGCAAGCACTGTGGAAGAAGATCAAGACTCAGCGAGATGAACTAGTGGTTCAATCACATCTGGCGAAATCAGAGTTCAAAGACGAGTGGGACAAGTTGGAAGTTAAGTGGCAATCGGCTGAGAAAAGCCTGAACAAACTTGAGACAGAGGCCAAGGAAGCAACTGAAGATATCGGACAGGCGACAAAGGTCGTCATGGATGAGTTGTCTTCAGCCTACAACCGGATCAAAGACAGATTATCCGACCAAGACTAACGGAAATAATAAAGCGGAACAGACCCGTCGTTGTGGATTGCGAGGGTCCATCCGCTTGCCCCACGGTATAGCAGAGCGCAGATCACGGGAGGTTCGGACAGTACCATGCTAGACATCAAACCTCTGACCGGAGCTCTGGGCGCAGAAATCGGTGGCGTAGACTTTCGTCAGAAACTAAATGATGACGACGTACGCACTATCCGTGAGCTTCTCAATGCGTATGAGGTGATTTTTTTTCGAGACCAGGACATCAGTCCGCAGCAGCAGAAAGAGCTTGCACTGCGTCTCGGGCCACTGCAAACACACCCAGCCTATGACACGGTTGCAGGCTTCCCGGAAATTACTATTCTTGAGAGCACACCGGAGAAACCGACAAAAATTGAGGCCTGGCACTCTGATATGACCTTTCGGCAACACCCTCCAATGGCAACCGTATTACGATCCATAACGGTCCCTGCGCGGGGCGGGGACACGCTGTGGTCCAGCATGAGCGCAGCATAC
>CAJQQW010000395.1 GCA_905480565.1 uncultured Halioglobus sp.
AATCATCGGCAAGGTGGTGTCACCTCTTGAAATCTTGTAAACAGCCGCCTGCAGCGTGCGCATACGCCCATCGACCAGCGCTTGCCCATTTACGCGAAAGCCTCCGCTCTCATCCACCAGTATCTCGATGGATTCATCGACCGTTTCAACAGGGACACCGGTCGCCTCTGGCAAATCTACGCGCAGCTGAGTCTCGCGGGTGAACGTAGTAGACACCATGAAAAAGATCAACAATAAAAAGACCACATCAATCAAGGGCGTCAGGTTGATGGCGAGATCTTCCCGTTGCTGGCGACGAAACCTCAAGTGGGAACGCCCTCACCTTCCTCGCTGTGCAACGCATCCACCAGCTTGATGGTCTCCTGCTCCAGCTCTACGACGATAGCATCTATCTTACCCACAAAATAACGATGCATAACCAGTGCGGGGATAGCAACGGTCAAACCTGCCGCGGTCGTTATTAGTGCCTGGGAAATACCGCCTGCCAGTGCACTTGCATTGCCTGTACCCTGCACCATGATCTCAGCAAACACCGCGATCATACCGAACACGGTGCCGAGTAACCCCAGTAGTGGCGTTACCGCCGCCACTGTACCCAGTGTATTGAGATAGCGCTGCAGATCGTGCACCACGTGGCCCGCCGCTTCCTGAATGCTTTCCTTCATTACCTCGCGTCCGTGAGATGCGTTGGCCAGGCCTGACGCCAGAATAAGCCCCAGCGGTGACGACTGACGCAAGGTACGAAGCTTACCCTCATCAAATTCGCCTTTTTTAAGCTGTTTCCAGACTGCGGCCAGCAGATGAGGTGGCGCAATCTTACTTGGATTGAGGGTATAGGTCCGCTCTATACATATAGCGAGCATGAGGATAGAGCAGAGCCCAATGGGCAGCATGAGCCAACCACCCGCCATTAACAGTTCTAACACAGCCTCTCCCACCCCTGTCTTTGCAATGCGACCATTATAAGCAAACCAGCACGAAAGCGTGAAGCGCGGGTAACACCATTACAACCAGTAGCGCCGCTTCTTGTCTCGCCACAAAGTGATGGCAGGCGACTGAAGCGGGGAAAACTCAAGCCTGAGCGCGCCCGCGCGCCAGGTTTCAATAACCTGCATATCCAAAGCTCTATAACGCACAACGATATCCTCATGGGGATGCCCGAAGCGGTTGGCGTAACCGCTGCTGACAACCACTGTAGAGGGAGAAGAGAACTTGAGCCAGGGCCACGAGGAGGACGTCTGGCTGCCATGATGGCCCGCCAGCAACCAGTCGGCGTCCAAACCCCGCCCCCAGTATTCCACCAGGGCCCGTTCCTGCACCCTCTCGATATCACCAGGCAGCAGCAGGCGGGAACGGCCGACTCTGACCATCAAGACACAGGACGCATTGTTACGCTTGGGGGGCACGGCAACAGCCGGAGACAGGAACTGGAATATCTGGCCACCGGGCCAGCGCCACGCCTCTCCCGCAACACAGGGCCGGCCCGGCAGGGTCTGTACTGGATCGCCGCCATAGCGCAGTCGCTTCACATTCACGGTGGCTATGACCGCATCCTGACCTGCACTGTGATCCAAATCGGGGTGACTCACTATTAACGTATCGAGCGCGCTCAAGCCTTCACGCTGCAGCAAGGGTAATATCACGCGCGTTGCGATATTGGGACCCTCGCGCTGTCCTCCCCCTGTATCGTACAAAAGCGCCTGCGAACCCGCCCGAATCAGGACTGCGGTGCCCTGCCCTACATCGAATACAGTGACTTCGGTTTTCTGTAATGAAGTCTGCCCGTTTGGCCTCTCGGGCAACAAAACGGGCAATAAGAGCAACACGCTGAGTATGCGAAACCAGCCCGCCGCTGGCACAACCAACAGTCCTATCCCGCATAACGCTAGTACCATTGCCGGTAGCGCCGTATTCCGCGACAGGTAAATCCAGTTCCCACCGCGCTCAGCTAGCATTGCAGCCAGCGGCAATATTTGCTCCAAAGGCCATGCAGCGCAGCGCCAAAGCACCGTATCAAATGGCAATCCGAGCAAATAACTGGCACTGGCGGACAGGGCGGCCGGCACAATGATCCAGCCCACCAGCGGTATCATAATAAAGTTACCGAGAGCGCCAACCAGGCTAGCACCCTGAAAAAAAAGAGCCCCAAAGGGCAGCATCAGCAAAGCCATATAAGCGTGCGTCCCGACGAGGACACGCCCCTTTCCAACGTATCGGCGCCACCACAAATACCACAGCAGCCCCGCGACAGATCCAAACGACAACCAGAAACCGCTGCCAATCGCCGCGAGGGGATTTAGCAGCAGAACAACAAGCGCAGCCAACAACAGGTGGCTCCACGCGATAGTCAGCCGCCCCGTCCACACTGCCGTCAGCACGCAAGCCAACATGCACAGAGCACGCACAGCGGGAAGAGAAAAGCCCGCGAGAGCAGCGAACAGAAAAGCCGCCAGCAGGGCGCATAACCCGGGAATAGACGCGCCTGAATATCTACTGGAAACAAACAGCCGGGCAAGCGCAGCGCCAAAGAGATAACCCATGCCGGCCACAAGTCCCACATGCAAACCGGAGATGACCAGCAAGTGATTGATTCCAAATTGCTGGAATAGACCCCATAGTTGTTCGTTGATCGCAGATTTATCGGCAACCGTTACGGCGCGCAGCACGGCAGCAATATCAGGCTTCAGGCCCAACTCCCCTATTCGCGCGCTGATGCGCTGACGCAGGCGGTGGTGCATGCCACTCATCCCTCGGCCGAGAAATTCGTGGGGCCGGGAGAGCCTCACAGTGCCCGTAGCGTGGATACCTGCCTGCACCAGCCAGGCTTGACCGTTGTAGCCCCCGGGGTTGGACAGACCCCAGGGGGTTTTCAAGCGCACTGGAAAACGCCAGAAATCACCGGGCACCAGGCGCTCCTCACCGTAATAATTGAGCAGAACATGCCGCGGAGCAGCACACTCAGCGGGCTCTATTGAATTTACGCGGAACCGGAAGGTCTGCCGTATACCGATCCCGGGCACCGCCCTTTGGCTTGGCAATGAAACAACTTGCCCCTCCACCTCAAGGGATTGACCCACGCAATGCGTCGGCAAGCGATAATCGAGCAGAAAGTAACCATGTGAGACGCCTGACAAAACGCCCCAACTCAAGCCAAGGAGCGCTTTTAGTAAAACACGCCGTAAAGACCGGCTCGGCCAATGCAGACACGCCCAAAGCGCCAGACCGGTTACTGACAGCACCACAGGAATAACAAGCGACATTGATGGCAATGCGGGAGCATAGCCGGTCAGCACCAGCCCCAGGACCATGCCAATCATCCATGATTGCATCGTGCAGCTTCCCGGATGCCCCATGTCTCAATGCTGGGGCAACAGTTTGAATGCCACGGTCGATAGCGCATAATACCGGTACGCAAATCGTCCAGCACCGGTCCGTCAGGGTGGGACCGGCATCGTACAGGACAGTCAAGCACACACCCCAGGCAATTAACACTTCACTTCTGATCATGTAAGGCATGCCAAAAAAGACTCTCAAACAACTCATGCCCAGTCCCACTCGCCTAAAGCGCATAAGGGGTATGCACCTATTTGGCGACTGGCTGCATCAACCCAACCTGTGGCATATCAACCGTTACTCGGCGTCCATGGCATTTTTCGTAGGTTTATTCGTGGCCTTTATGCCGATACCCGGTCAAACATTGCTCGCCGCGGCCATGGCGTTCTGGTTGAGCTGCAACCTGCCACTGGCCGTTGCCCTCGTTTTTATTACCAACCCGCTCACCATAGCCCCAATGTTCTTCATTGCTTACAAGGTGGGAGCTCTAATCATAGACGCACCGGTTCAGGTGATCGATTTCGAACTGAGCTTCGCGTGGTTGAGCAATGGCCTCAGCACTGTGTGGAAACCATTTCTATTGGGCTGTCTGGTGTGTGGCCTCAGCGCAGGCAGTTTGGGCTATTTTGCCGTCAGTATGCTGTGGCGGTGGCAGGTGGTGCATAAGTGGCGGCAGCGCAAAAAGCGTCGATCCCGCACGACCCGGTCAAACTGACCCCGACGCGAGGGGCGACTAATGGTCCTGGCTGAGCACTTGTGCAGGAGCCAGGCCAGCCGCTCGCCGCGCAGGATAAATTGCAGCGATAATGCACATAGCTAACGCAATAACACCCACTGCCACAACATCTCGCAGCAGCAGATCGACCGGTAAGAAAGACACCGGATAAACGTCTGTATTCAAGAACCGTATTTGCAGCAACTTCTCCAGCGAGGCCACCAGACCGGGGACCGCTAAACTGCCCAGCGCCCCCGCGATACTGCCAAGCAGCACACCGACGAAACCGATCATGCCACCCTGCATAACAAAGACCCACGCAATGTCTCCCGAGGAGGCGCCCAGCGTGCGCAAAATAGCGATATTGCCCTGCTTGTCCATAACGACAAGTACAAGCGAAGAAACCACGTTAAACGCGGCAACGGCAATAATCGAAAATAACAGGATCGAAATAAGGCTACGTGAGAGCTGAATCGCGGCATACAGATTGCCGTGCGTCATCATCCAGTTGCTCGTGTAGTAACCCGGAGGCAAACTATCCATCAGTTCCCAACTGATCCTCTGCACATCAAAAAGCTCAGTCGTGCCGACACGAAAGCCGCTCACCCTACCCTCGATATTCGCCAAACGAGACGCCAGTGGCAGGTGCACCAGTGCCATCGCCTGATCCAGTTCGGTGCCTGTTTCCAAGATCGCACTCAGGGTGACGGACTGAAAGCGGGTGCTGGCCGCATTGCCTGACCAACTGGCCCCCGGCGATATCAGTACGAGTTGATCACCGAGTTTAACACCCAAGCGTCTAGCCACTCCGGCACCCAGTATGATCGCATCTTCGCTGTCTCGATAGCGCTCTGTTTCCTCCGGTTGCAGATACCCGGACAGGATTGTAAAGGAATCGGACTGATCGGGAAAAAGACCTATCCCACGCACAGTCTCGATATCACGGCCATGCATTACCAACGCGTCAAACTCAGTAAACGGGTCGACCAAACTCACGTTGGGATGGGCATTCAACCGCTCCGCGAGTGCTGACCAGTCCGATAGCGGGTCGGTGGAATAAACCGTGATATGAGGAACCAGTGACAGGATACGCTCACGCATTTCTTTGTCGAAACCGTTCATGACTGACAGGACGGTAATCAAAAGAGCAATGGCCAGCACCAGGCCCAGCATTGAAAGAGTGGACAAAAATGCAGACAAGTGCCCATGCCCTAGCGCGAAGGTATAACGCATAGCGACGCGGAAACGCTGTGTCCAACTCATTCGGACTCCCGTAGTTCGCCGTTTCGTAATTCAAGCGTCCGGTGCATGTGCGCGGCTATAGCCGGGTCGTGAGTCACCACAACGAAAGATGCTTGCTCCTGGCCGAGGTCGTCAATCAGCGCTAGAACCTGATCAGCAGAAGCGGGATCCAGGTTGCCCGTGGGTTCATCCAATAACACGCACGCCGGCTTCGCAACCAACGCGCGTGCTATGGCAACACGCTGTCTCTCACCGCCCGACAACTGCGAAGGCCGATGCGTCAACCGGTGATTCATGCCTACCCTCGCGAGCATTGCATCTGCCTGGGAGCAAGCCTCTCGTCTTGAAATACCGGCGATTAATAGGGGCATCGAGACGTTTTCCCGGGCATCAAATTCCGGGAGCAAATGATGAAACTGATAAACAAATCCCAAACGCTTGTTACGCAATTCGCAACGCGCTGTCTCGTTCAATGAGGCCAGATCCTGTCCGGCCATCATAACGCTGCCGCCACTGGGTTCGTCCAGACCTGCGAGCAAGTTCAGCAAAGTTGATTTTCCAGAACCAGACGCACCAACAATGGCCACTTTTTCACCGGCCAGCAAACTTAGATTGACGCAACGCAACACTGCCACGGACTTATCACCGTCCTGGTAGACACGAGACAAATTACTGCAATGCAGAACGACGTCACTCATAACGAAGCACCTCTGCCGGGGATACCTGCGAAGCCCGCCACGCAGGATAAAGCGTAGCAGCGAGGCTCAGAACCAGTGACGCCAACGCTACAACAGCAACATCCAACCATTGCAATTGCGCGGGCAGCTCACTAATGAAGTAGACGGTAGGATCGAATAATTTTACGCCAAGCATAGCTTCAATGCCGGCGACAATAGCCGCGATATTACTGGACAACAACACACCGATAATCACTCCCGCGGCAATGCCTACGCAAGCGAGGACCAGTCCATGGGCAATAAAAATAGCCATGACACCTCTAGCTCTAGCCCCCATGGTGCGAAGCACGGCGATATCGCGGCGCTTTTCGGTCACCGACATCACCAAGGTTGACACAATATTAAAGGCCGCGACCGCGACCACACTGAGCAACAACAGACTCACCATCAGCTTTTCCATTTTTACTGCGCTAAAAAGGGAGCCCTGTGTTTGACTCCAATCCTGGACGACGTAGCGCTCTTCGAGGGAATCGCCCACTGCCTGCATGATGCCGGGCGCCTGGAACAACCCTGTTGTCGCGACCTGCAGCCCCTGCACACCTTTATCGCCACCGAGCAGGATACGGCCGGTTCTCAACGAAACATAAGCCTGGTAGGCGTCCTGTTGCGCGCCAATTTCAAAGAGGCCCACCACACGCAATCGCTTGCTCCGTGGGAATAGCCCCAGGGGCGTTACCGTTAGGCGGGGCACCGTAACATTGACATGATCACCTGGCGATACGCCCAGCAGACTGGCAAGTGATACCCCCAACACAACATCAAAGTTATCTTTTTCCAGGCTAGCCAGACTTCCCGCGACAATTGAATCCGCCAGGCGTGACACAGAGGCCTGCAAATCAGGCTCGATAGCCGTGAGAACTGCACCGCGCAGCTGACCGCCACTGACCAGAATGACTTTTTCCGTGATGTACGGCGCAACCGCCAGCACCCCGGGCTGCGACTCAATGCGCGAGCTCAGTGCCTGCCAGTCAACAATCGTCTCGCCAGGGCCCTCTACATAGCCATGGGGCACTAAAGACAAGATCCTTGCGCGCAGTTCTCCAGAGAAGCCGTTCATAATTGAAAGCACAACAATAAGGCTCGCAACACCGAGCACCATGCCCAGCATAGAAACGGTTGCAATGACTGACGTAAAGCGATTGCGCTGGCGGCTGAAACTGTAGCGGGCACCAATATAGGGTGCGTAATTGGAAATAGCGTGACTCGAAGACGAGTCGTCGCGAATCACTTGTCTGCCGGGTAATAACGCCCCGGATTACGCTTGCCGACTTCCCCCTCACGGGTCTCCTCGTCGCAACGACGCGGATCACCGCCGCACAGATCACACGCAGCATCCACTCCCAGTGCGCCCATGCCACCGCAGGAGCCTTTTATAGGCGGCCTTCCTGCAATAACGCCCACCGCCATTGCCGTAATCACAAGGCCCATCACCAATACCGAGATCAGAAAGAGTGTCATAGGCCGGCCTGCTTTCCTGTATTGTCGTTATCTTCGAGGTAAACGGAAAACAGGGGGGTATGGTTGTGTATGAGTTGATCGCCCACCCTGCGTATGAAATATACC
>CAJQQW010000396.1 GCA_905480565.1 uncultured Halioglobus sp.
ATCACTCACAAGTTACAGCGAGCAATCCATTGGCGATTGAACGAGAAATGGGAACCTCAAGCCGAAGACCCGTTCCCGCCCTCAGGCACTAGCGATTCGATCCCTAGCGCTTTGTTCCGCGATTACCAAATCGCTTGTTGAAGCGATCCACGCGACCGCCGCTATCGACTATCTTCTGCTTGCCCGTGTAAAAGGGGTGGCAATGAGAACACACATCAATATGGAAATCTTCGCAACGGGTGGAGCGTGTCTGTATGGTATTGCCACAACTGCAGGTCGCAGTGACGGTTTCATACTTGGGATGGATATCCGCTTTCATTGATCTCACTCCTGATCTTGACGCCGCCACCCGACCCATGCCGGGCACCGCGCCGCTCTAGGGGTAAATGAGCCGACCCTGACGGGGGCCGCTCAAAAAATAGGCGGGCATCTTAACAGACGCGGGACGATAAGCAATAGAGGTATCCAATTTGATACACTGGGGTTCTGTTCTTTATTTCCACCTGCTTAAAGGGGCGTAATGTCCATACTCCGCCTGGTCATTCCCTCACCCCTGCGCCGACATTTTGACTACCTCCCACCCGTGGGGGTAGCAGATGCAGCGATTCAGGCCCTCGAACCGGGTACCCGACTGCGGGTGCCATTCGGCCGGCGCGAGGTGACCGGTTACCTGCTGGAGGTCTGCAGCACTAGTGATGTCGCCGCTAGCGCCCTGAAAGCAGCGCTGGAAATACTGGACGAAACGTCGTTGATTGAGCCCCAGTTGCTGTCCTTGTGCCAGTGGGCCACTCGCTATTATCACCATCCTCCGGGCGAGGTATTCAGCGCCCTGTTTCCCAAACGATTGCGCGAGGGCAAAGCCACCCGGGCAGCAGGAGAGGCGGGCTGGCAAATCAGCATTCGGGGTAAGGGACTGCCCGGGGACGCACTGTCCAGAGCACCACGCCAGGCAGAGGCCTTGCAACTGCTGCAGGATGCCGCCCTACCGGTCACAGTACTCAAAGCGCGCGGTATCAGCAGCGCCACGCTGCGCGCACTGGAGGATAGGGGCCTGGTGGAGCGCCGCACACTAAGTAAGCACTTACAAACCCCTAAGTCTCTTCCAGGCCTGCCATTAACAGAAGAACAGGCGGCCGCGATGCAAGGCATCAGAGCAGCTGGTGACGGCTTTTGTTGTCATCTCCTCGAAGGCGTCACGGGCAGCGGTAAGACTGAGATTTACCTGCAGTTGATCGCGGATCGCCTGGCGCAGGGCAAGCAGACGCTCGTGCTGGTTCCGGAAATCGGCCTGACTCCGCAAACATTGGCCCGCTTCCAGGAACGGTTCGAAGCCGACATCGCGGTACTCCATTCCTCCCTCAGTGATGCCCAGCGTTACACCGCGTGGGAGGCAGCCCGCAGCGGCAGCGCCAGTATTGTTATTGGCACCCGATCTGCGGTGTTCACTCCGCTCGCTAGACCGGGGCTTATCATTGTCGATGAAGAGCACGACGGGTCGTACAAGCAACAGGATGGCTTTCGCTATTCCGCGCGGGATATCGCAATCAAACGGGGCCAAATCCACGGGTGCCCGGTCATTCTGGGGAGCGCGACACCGTCTCTGGAGAGTCTGCACAACGCGCTCACCGGCCGATATCAGCACCACCGGCTTACCCAGCGCACCGGCAGCAGTAAGATGCCCCAACTGACACCATTGGACGTGCGTCGGCAGCCTCTGCACGGGGGGTTGTCCGGCACACTGATCGATGCCATTGAGGACACCCTGCAAAAAAGTCAGCAAGTATTATTATTCCTTAACCGCCGCGGTTATGCGCCGACACTGCAATGCCACGACTGCGGCTGGGTCGCTGAGTGCCCTGCCTGTGATGCGCGCCTGACCATCCATCGCCGCCGCCGGCAGCTCCGCTGCCACCATTGTGGCAGCAGCTCGGCCCTCCCAGCCCGCTGTCCCCAGTGCAACAGCAGCCAGCTGGAGGCACAGGGTCTGGGCACAGAGCAGGCAGAGGATTTTCTGCGACAGCGTTTCAGCGGACACTCCATACGACGCGTGGACAGTGATTCCATGCAGGGCAGAGATGCAATGCTGGAGCTTGTCGCCGAGATCAACAGGGGAGAGCCCTGTATACTGCTGGGCACCCAGATGCTGGCCAAAGGCCACCACTTCCCCGCGGTCAGCCTTGTTGCGATCATCGACGCGGATGCACTGCTGTTTAGTGCTGACTTTCGAGGCGAGGAACGCATGGCTCAACTGCTTACCCAGGTCGCTGGGCGCGCAGGGCGTGCAGATATTCCGGGACGAGTTCTTCTTCAGACCCACTATCCGGACCACCCGGCGGTCATCGCACTGACAAGCAGCAGTTATTCTGAACAGGCAGCAGCGCTGCTCGACGCGCGGCGCAGCCTCGGGCTTCCGCCGGCGGGGTTCCTGGCCGTGATGCGGACCGACTGCCCCGATGCACAGCTTGGGGAGCAGTTCCTGCGTCAGGTGAAGCAGCAGGTCGCACCGCAACTACCCCAGGGCGCCGCACTCATCGGGCCCCTCCCGTCCCCCATGCAGCGACGCGCGGGGAAATATCGCTGCCAGTTGCTACTGACAGCTGACCGCCGCCGGAGTGCGCAGCAAGCCGCCAGTTTGCTGGTCGCCAGCGCTGAGGCACTGCCTGCACGCCAGGGCCTGAAATGGTCCATCGACATTGATCCGCAGGATGTGTTCTAGGCCCGACACCCGCGCCGGCAGTGCAGAACGCTAGCCAGAGCAGCCACAAGTGAAGGATAATAGGTCCCGCCAAATGCGGCGTGACAATCTCTTGAAGTGAACCAGGTAAGCTCTCCCACAATGAAGGAACAACTGACACGGCTGATTCAACAGTCTCTGGCATCGCTGCAGGAACAGGGCAAACTGCCCCGGGAGATCGAGTCACGCATCCAGATTGATCGCACGCGAGACAAAAGCCATGGCGACCTCGCCAGCAACGTCGCCCTTGCGCTCGCCAAAGCAGTGGGACAGAAGCCCCGCGAACTGGCCGCGTTAATCTGCGAGGCACTGCCCGAGGATCCGCTTATCGCAAGGACCGAGATTGCCGGTCCCGGGTTTATCAATTTTTTCCTCTCCGATGACAGCAACCAGGCCGTTGTACGCGACATACTCGAGCAGGGCAGGGCTTTCGGCAATAGTAGCGAGGGCAAGGCGCGCAAGGTGCAGGTGGAATTTGTTTCCGCCAACCCCACTGGACCACTGCACGTGGGCCACGGGCGTGGCGCCGCTGTCGGTGACAGCATTTGCCGACTGCTCACCGCCACGGGCTGGGATGTAACACGCGAGTTCTACTACAACGATGCCGGGGCGCAAATCCACAACCTGGCACTCTCCGTTCAGGCGCGATGCAACGGCATCACTCCGGAAGACGAGGGCTGGCCTGACGATGGCTACCGGGGCGATTACATTACCGAACTTGCCAACGCGTATCTCGATAAGCAGACGGTTGAAGCCGAGGACCGCGGTGTGGCAGGCAGCGGTGATCCCGGAGATCTGGAGAATATTCGCGCATTTTCGGTAGCCTATCTGCGACGAGAACAGGACCTCGACCTGAAAGCTTTCGCCGTAGATTTCGACGTCTATTTCCTCGAATCCTCACTGTACGAAAACGGTGAAGTGGAAAACGCGGTACAAAAACTGGTCGACGGCGGCCACTGTTACGAAAAGGAGGGCGCCCTCTGGCTTCGAACTACCCACTTCGGCGATGATAAAGACCGGGTCATGCGCAAACGCGACGGCGGCTACACCTATTTTGTTCCGGATGTCGCCTACCATTTGAACAAGTGGCAGCGCGGCTTCGAGCGAGTTATCAATGAGCAGGGTGCCGACCATCACAGCACAATTACCCGAGTGAGGGCAGGGCTAAAGGGTCTGGAAGAAGCCATTCCAGCAGACTGGCCAGAATATATCCTGCATCAGATGGTGACGGTTATGCGCGATGGTAATGAAGTAAAGCTGTCCAAGCGCGCTGGCAGCTACATCACACTGCGCGACCTGATCGATGAGGTGGGACGCGATGCCACCCGTTACTTCCTTGTCGCCCGGGCGGCCAGCTCGCAACTTACTTTCGATATCGACCTCGCCCTGTCACAGAGCAATGAAAACCCGGTTTATTATATCCAGTACGCTTACGCGCGCACGTGCAGTGTTATGCGCAAACTCGAAGAGCAAGGAAAGGTCTGGCGAGCCAACGACGCGCTCTCACACCTCGATCAACTGCAGGAAGAACACGAGACCAGCCTGCTGCGGCGACTCAGCCGATATCCGGAAATAGTGGGCAGTGCCGCCAACAGCAGTGAACCCCATATCGTTGCCCACTACTTGCGCGAACTCGCCGGTGACTTCCACGCCTGGTATAACGCCCATAAAATGTTAGTGGAAGACCAACCACTGCGCGACGCCCGCATTGCCCTAAGTCAGGCAACAGGGCAGGTCATTTTCAACGGGCTGAGCCTGTTAGGGGTGTCTGCCCCGGAGTCTATGTAAACCATGTCCCAGGATTTCGCCAAACGCAAGAAAACGAGCAGCCGAAAATCAACCACGCGCAAGGCGGCGGCGCGCACCAGCAGCACTGCAGGTCAGACCCGGGGAAAGGGCTTGCGCCTCTATCTCACCGGTGTTCTGACTGGCATATTTATCAGCTTTATCGGCTACCTTTCTACGCTGCCTGGACAGGACGACCCAGAGCAGGACAGCGCCGCCACTGCGCCCGAGGTCGCGAAAGCACCCAAGCCGAGCTTTAATTTTTATCGTCTGCTCCCGGAACAGACTCTGGAAGTAGAGGACATTGTGGAGCCTGCCGCCGATATTAGTTCTCCGCCCCCAACTGCCGCTCAAGCGTCATTCCTGTTGCAGGCAGGCTCGTTCCGTCAGCGTGAGGATGCCGAGCGCAGGCGGGCTGAGCTGCTGCTGCTGGGGCTGGAGCCAAAAATAAAGGAGTCAAATCGGGATACTGGTCTGTGGCACCGGGTCTATTTAGGGCCCTTCAGTTCCCAACAAGACATGACGAAAACCCGCAGCCTGACGGCAGGCCAGGGTATAGACACACTCGTACTCAAACGCGGTGAACCCTGAAGGAGGTCCGAGACCTTGAATTTTACCCCCGGAGCCCCATAGTAACGCAACCGGGGCGCTCCCTTTCAGCGAAGCATTCCCACAGGAGACAAACCGTGGAACAGTTCCGAGGCACAACCATACTTTCCGTACGCCGCGGCAACAGCGTAGTTATCGGCGGCGACGGCCAGGTATCCATGGGCAACACCGTTATGAAAGGCAATGCCCGCAAGGTGCGGCGCCTTTACCAGGAGCGGGTTATCGCAGGGTTCGCAGGCGGCACTGCTGACGCCTTCACCTTGTTCGAACTATTTGAGGCGCAGCTCGAAAAACACCAGGGACATCTCGTTCGAGCCGCCGTGGAGCTGGCTAAGGCCTGGCGCACAGAGAGAGCGCTGCGCCGTCTGGAAGCGCTGCTGGCCGTCGCTGACAAGGACACCTCGCTGGTGATCACGGGCAACGGTGATGTTATCGAGCCTGAAGACAACCTTATCGCCATCGGCTCCGGAGGACCGTTTGCCCAATCAGCCGCCCGCGCGCTGCTTGACCACACGGAAATGGACGCACGCAGCATAGTTTCAACAGGTTTGGGTATAGCCGGAGATATCTGCATCTATACCAACCACAACCAGACAATCGAGCAACTGGATTATTAGGCCACCGTATGTCCAACATGACCCCCCGCGAAATCGTCCATGAACTGGACAAACACATCATCGGGCAGGATGCCGCTAAACGCGCCGTGTCCATCGCACTGCGCAACCGCTGGCGGCGCATGCAGCTACCCGAAGAACTGCGCAACGAGATCACGCCAAAGAATATTCTTATGATCGGCCCCACCGGCGTAGGCAAGACAGAAATCGCCCGGCGGCTGGCAAAGCTATCCAACGCGCCCTTCGTAAAAGTGGAGGCTACCAAATTCACGGAGGTCGGTTATGTTGGTCGCGATGTCGAGGGTATAGTGCGCGACCTGGTAGACGTTTCCATCAAGATGTATCGCGAGCAGGAAATATCCCGTGTTCGGTCCCGGGCCGAGGAAGCTGCGGAAGATCGCGTACTGGACATACTGCTGCCGCCCGCAAGAGACACTGAAGCGGACACCGGTTCATCCACACGACAGTTACTGCGCAAAAAATTACGAGAAGGTGACCTGGACGAAAAAGAAATCGAAGTGGAAATCAGTGCCACCATGCCGTCCATGGAAATCATGGCGCCACCAGGTATGGAAGAAATGACCAGCCAGCTACAGAGTATGTTTTCCAACATGGGCCGGCAGCAGAGTAAAACTCGAAAAATGCCGGTAAAGGCCGCCTTCGAAGCGCTTTGTGACGAGGAAGCAACCAAGCTGATCAACGAAGAAGAGTTAAAACAAAACGCGGTCACAGAGGCAGAACAGAACGGCATCGTATTCATTGACGAACTGGACAAGGTTGCCAAACGCTCGGAGGGTGCTGGCGCGGACGTATCCAGAGAAGGTGTGCAACGCGATCTTCTGCCCTTAATTGAAGGATCGACCGTTAGCACAAAGCACGGCATGATCAAAACCGACCACATCCTGTTCATTGCCTCTGGCGCATTCCATCTGGCTCGGCCATCAGATCTTATTCCGGAGCTGCAAGGGCGCCTGCCCATACGCGTCGAGCTGAGTGCGCTGTCCCCCGATGATTTTGAACGAATACTGACGGAGCCCAGCGCTTCCCTCACTGAACAATATCAGGCTCTGATGGCGACCGAGGGAGTGGACGTCGAGTTCAGCGATGACGGCCTACGCAGGATCGCAGAGACGGCCTGGCATGTTAATGAACGCACAGAAAACATTGGAGCACGTCGGCTGCATACCGTTATGGAGAGGCTCATGGAGGAGATCTCTTTCGATGCTACCGATGCGGGCCTCGAGAAAAGCTCTCTGCTGGTCGATGCAAACTATGTCGACAAGCAGCTGCAGGCCCTGAGCTCCGACGATGACCTCTCTCGCTTTATTCTCTAGTCGCCGATGAATACGCCGCCAAAGCCAACGTCCATCCAGTTACACAGTCGTTCGCGACAACTGGAGCTCCGTTACGAAGGCGGGCAAACTTATCGCCTTAGCTGCGAGTATCTGCGCGTGTCCTCGCCCTCCGCCGAAGTTATGGGCCACGGTCCGGGCCAGGAGGTGTTGCAGACGGGCAAGCTAAAAGTCGGAATCACCGCCATCAATCCAGTGGGTAATTATGCGCTGCAACTGGTTTTCGACGATGGCCATGATACCGGACTCTACTCGTGGACCTACCTGCATGAGCTCTGCACCGAGCACACTGCACGATGGCAGGCTTACCTCGATCGACTCAGTGATGCCGGAGCAAGTCGTGATCCCGAGGTTCAGGTGCTGAGACTAGGGAATTAGCACCCCAAACTACTCACAGCGGGAATGTCCAGTCCGGTAACTGCGCTCGAGAAGCCGGACACTACCTGACCCGAGGCAGTCATCAGGCTATACTGCGCTACACATCTCTTATTTCACCGAGGCACTATGAGCGACAAGGACACCACCCACTTTGGTTTCAAGGAGGTAAAGAAAGACGCCAAGGCAGGCATGGTATCCGATGTATTCCATTCGGTCGCAGCCCGCTACGATCTGATGAACGACCTCATGTCGGGGGGCATTCATCGCATCTGGAAGCGCTTCACAATCGAACTGAGTGGGGTACGCAAGGGTAACGCCGTATTGGATATCGCAGGCGGAACCGGCGATCTCGCAGCGCGTTTTGCTGAACTGGTCGGATACGAGGGGCGCGTGGTGCTGGCTGATATCAACGCGTCCATGTTGCAAGTCGGTCGCGATAAACTGCTGGACACGGGGCGTCTGGGCAATATCGAACTCGTGCAGGCCGACGCCCAGTTTTTGCCCTTCCCCGACGATAGCTTTGATTGTGTCACCATCGCCTTTGGCCTGCGCAACGTCACCGATAAAGACCTTGC
>CAJQQW010000397.1 GCA_905480565.1 uncultured Halioglobus sp.
GACGGATGTATGGGGTGGCCCGAATATGGGCCCTATGATGGCATTGTCGTCACTGCAGCACCGCAACGCATCCCCGAGGAACTGCTCTCGCAACTTGCGGTCGGTGGCCGGATGGTGTTGCCGGTGGGCGGCGATACTCAAGATCTTCACATTGTAACCCGTTCCTCGTCGGGTTATGAAACGGAGGTGGTGGAATCGGTGTATTTTGTTCCCCTCCTGCCTGGCAAGGAGCGCTAGGCAATGGGTGTCGCCGGGGTATTCCTGCGCGGCCTGCTCATGGGCGCTGCCGACATTGTGCCGGGCGTGTCCGGCGGCACGGTAGCTTTTATTACGGGCATTTACGATACCTTGCTCGACAGTATCCGCTCAGTGAATATCGCGTTTTTTCGGAAGGTCGTGACTCTCGATATCGCAGGCGCATGGGAGCAGGTGAACGGCCGTTTTCTGCTGCCACTTCTGCTCGGTATTGTGACCAGTATTTTTTCCCTGGCGCAATTGGTGTCATGGATACTGACGCACTACCCGGTGCCCCTGTGGGCTTTTTTCTTTGGTTTGATTCTCGCCTCCGCACTTGTTTTGCTGCAATCGGTGCAGCAGTGGCGCCCGGTCCGGATACTCTGTTTGGTGGCAGGTACCGCGGTAGCGCTGTCGATTGCACTGTCGTCTTCGGTGGGTCTTGAGATGGGGTATGGGGGGGTGTTCCTGGCGGCTTTCCTCGCTATCTGCGCCATGATACTGCCTGGCATTTCCGGCAGTTTCATTCTGGTGCTGCTCGGAATGTACAACGCGGTGCTGCTCGCCATCAAGAGCCTTGATCTCACTTTTATCCTAGTGTTTATGATTGGCGCCGTCTGTGGCTTGATGTGCTTTTCCCGAGTTTTGCATTGGCTGCTGGAACGTTTTCAGCAGGCCACGATGGCTGTGCTCACGGGTTTCCTGTTTGGCTCGCTCGCTGTAGTTTGGCCCTGGAAGCGGGTGCTGGTCTGGATAGAACGCAGTAATGGTGAATTGAAGCCCGCGCAGCAACTGCCTGTGATGCCAGCGGATTTTGAACTTTATACGGGGCAGGATCCACAGATACTGCTATGCCTTAGCCTGATGGCGGCGGGTTTCGCGGTTGTCTGGTTTGTCCATGCGCGGTGGGGCTCCTCTGCGGCGGGTGGATGATGGTTGGGGACGGGCTGTGCTTGCACGAATTTTAATAGGGTTTTTTCTTGCCGCGCTGGTTGCTTGTGCGACGCCTACGCGGGCGCCGATCGAGGACCGGGTCGCACAGCCTGCTCGTCCTGATTACAGGGTCAAGCAGGGCGATACTCTCTATTCTATTGCGTTCAGTTATGGGCTCGACTACCGCAAGGTGGCTGCGGCTAACGATATTACGGTGCCTTATACGATTTACCCGGGGCAGTATATCCAACTGGCGGAAGCAGCGGTTGTTCCCCTCGCGGAACCTGTTCCCGTAGTGGTCACAAATGAGGAAAAACCTCCCGCGCGAGGAGTGTCTGAGCCAGGCGCGGTTTCTCCTGTGCCTGCGGTGAATGTGCCCGCTGCCGTGATTCCCAAAGCGCCGGTGGCGTTGGTCAAAAAGCCTGCAGCAGCTTCACCACCGGTTACACCTTCCGTGGCCAAGCCCAGCACTGCCCCGCCCCAAAAAGTATCTCAGGGCCGAGTGACACTGGGTGAGGTGAAGTCCTGGCGCTGGCCGGCATCGGGGCCCGTCACTCGCGGCTATTCAGGCAGCGTGCACAAGGGTATTGATATCGGTGGAGGCCGGGGCGACCCGGTGGTCGCAGTGGCACCGGGCAAGGTGGTCTATGCCGGAACCGGTATCGTGGGTTTCGGCGAGTTACTGATCGTAAAGCACAACGAGCAATACCTCAGCGCCTACGGACACAATGACCGACTCCTTGCGGCGGAGGGCGACATGGTGTCCGCCGGGCAGACTATTGCGGAAAAGGGCAGCTCCGGGACTGATTCTGTGAAGCTACATTTCGAGATACGTCGTGAGGGGAAGCCGATTGACCCGCAAAGGGTATTGCCGCGACGCTAGTGGCACCGCGTTTGAGGCATTATGACAGTGGAAGACGGCCGCCTATAAATTAGTAATAACTAGCGTTTTTTGGTGGCTCTTTCCGGGGATTGCATTTTGCGATATTTCTGGGTTAGTCTGATTGGCCGCGCGCGCGAAGGGTTGCATGTTCGCGGAATAAAAAGAATAGGTAATGGGCATGGAATCGACGACTGCAGGTTCGAAAAGGATTTCGAAATCAGCGAAAGTAGCAAAGGATGCCAAGGTTGCGAGTAAAACCGCCACTTCCTCCGAGAAAATCAAACGCAAAACAAACGCACGAACGCCTCAGGCGGCAGCGGTCAAAACTGCCTCGAAAGTAACGCGCAAGCGCAATCCGTCGAAAACCAGTGACAGCAAATCCAGCAAAACGAAAACCGTTGCGGCCGAGGGCGCCGACGACCTTGCCGATGCCATCTCCGACATGCCGCGTAAGCCGAAGAAAGTGCTGGACGCCACCCAGTTATACCTTAACGAGATTGGTTACTCCCCATTACTGACCGCCGATGAAGAAAAACACTATGCTCGCTTGGCCCTGTCCGGGGACGAGGCGGGCCGCAAGCGCATGATAGAGAGCAACTTGCGGCTTGTGGTTAAAATTTCCCGGCGCTATATCAACCGCGGCCTCACGCTTCTGGATTTAATCGAGGAAGGTAACCTGGGTCTGATCAGGGCAGTGGAAAAGTTTGACCCTGAGCTGGGCTTCCGATTTTCCACCTACGCCACGTGGTGGATTCGTCAGACCATTGAGCGCTCCATCATGAATCAGACGCGAACTATTCGTCTGCCGATCCATGTGGTGAAAGAGCTCAATGTATATTTACGTGCTGCCCGTGAGCTGACCCAGAAACTCGACCATGAGCCGACGGCCGAAGAAATTGCCGCCATGCTGGATAAGCCTGTGGCGGATGTGAAACGCTTGCTGCGTCTGAACGAGCGAGTCGTTTCCATGGATACACCAGTAGCCTCTGATTCGGATACTACGATGGTCGACATGATTGCCGATATACAGGTTTCTGATCCTTCCCAGTTGCTGCAGGACACGGACATAAAGTCCAATATATCCGTCTGGCTTGAAGAACTTTCCGAAAAGCAGCGGGAGGTGGTGGCGCGTCGTTTCGGTTTGCGCGGGCATGAGAGTAGTACGCTCGAAGAGGTTGGCCGCGAAATTGGTCTCACCCGGGAGCGCGTGCGTCAGATTCAGGTGGAGGCGCTGCGACGCCTGCGCGGTATCATGGAAAATCAAGGTCTCAGCGGCGACTCCCTCTTCAGCTAACGGGTTGTAACTCACTGCCGGTTAAAAGCCAACCGATGCTCTCACCTCCTGCTGCTGAGGAACTGCCGCTCCTTCTCGCAGTCATGCCAGATCCGGTGCCGACAGAGGCATAAGTTAATTCAGCAGTTTCTACCACGTAATATGACCGTATCAAACAATGCATGCAGCGCCGGTGTGGGTATGCTGGAGATCTGATTTCTTTATTGGAGCAGGAGCCATGGCAGAGAATATTCGCAAGCAACTGAACTTACCCGATCTCAATCAGGTGGGTTTTGTTGTCCGTGATCTGGAAGCCGCGCTAGCCCTTTACGAGCCAATGTTTGGCCCTTTCTCGACGATGGATCCGGGTCCGATGACCTACGATTACCGCGGGCGAGAGGAAGAGTGTGAGATGCGTCTTGCCTTTGGTACCAGCGGTGATGTGGAGATTGAATTGATTGAGTGGGTTTCCGGCGGCTGTCCCCACAAGGAATTTCTCGATGCCGGCCGCGAAGGCATGCATCATCTGCGGTTTATCGTCGAGGATCTCGAAACCACGGCGGCGCATGCGAAGACGTTTGGATACCAGACAATCTGGAGTAAGCGCTATGGCGACGGCCTCGCTGTCGCCTACCTGGAACGTGAAAACGATCCGCTGGTCATAGAGTTTTTTGAGAATCATCACGGTTGAAGTATTGCGGCAAACCGCCTCGCGCCGGGATGAAAGTCTGGCGGGCGTTGAGTGCGATTGTTGAATTGCGGTGTTCGGTTTTCATGCTACTGCGCCAGTGCATCTACCGGCATTATGTTGGCGCCTATGTCCAGAATAAACTCCCCTTGGTGTGTAAAATAAACCTTAGAAGAGTCGATCCATTGAGTAGCGCGTCGCAAATCATATGGTCTTTATCGACAGACTCCGCCGCATCAAGCAGTTTCTCGAGGGTGCGCTGAAAGTTGTCGGTGTGGCGGTTGCGGCGATGAAGCCGCCCAGTATGGCTGGGCAGCGGATGAGAGCGAATCGCAGGCCAAAAAAAACCCCGCCATGCTGCCATGCCGGGGTTTATTGATGCGTGCAGTCAGCGCTCCAGCATTGCCAGTTTGTTGGGCTTGCCGGCCCACTCTTCTGCGTCTGCCGGTGCTTCTTTCATCTCGGTGATGCAGGGCCAGACTTCGCCCAGCTCCGCATTCAGTTCGAGAAAAACCGCCTGGTCTTCCGGGAGCTCATCTTCCGAAAAAATGGCGTCTACAGGGCATTCGGGCTCACACAAAGCGCAGTCAATACATTCATCAGGATGGA
Source organism: uncultured Halioglobus sp. (assembly GCA_905480565.1). Taxonomy (GTDB): domain Bacteria; phylum Pseudomonadota; class Gammaproteobacteria; order Pseudomonadales; family Halieaceae; genus Marimicrobium. The sequence goes on from CAJQQW010000397.1 coordinate 4,621, forward strand.
TAACGAGGAAATTGGGCCCCTCGTAAAAACAGTCTACAGGGCAGACCTCTACGCAGTCAGTGTGCTTGCATTTAATGCAATCTTCTCCAACAACAAACGTCATTCGGGATATGCCTCTAAAAAAGTACGGATCAACTAAAGGGCGGTAGTTTACCTGTGGGGAAAGCATAAATGAACCCCTGACAGCAGGTATTTCCACACATTTAGAGGGGGCTCACAGGACGCGTTTCAACGTCTTAATTTTTCAGTTTTGCGCAGAGTGCATATAAGAAATCCAATGCCTGTCGCGGGGTGAGCGCGTCCGGCTCTATTGCCTCGAGTGCCTCGAGGGCGGGGTGTGGCTTCGGCGCGGTGAATAAATCCACCTGGGCTGGCGCCGGGATTATAGGCTCGATAACCGCGGAGTTCGGCGCGCCCTGTTCCAGTTCGCGCAGTTTGTCGTGTGCCGCCGCCAGTACGCCTGGTGGAATGCCGGCCAGTTTGGCCACCTGCAGGCCGAAGCTGCGGTTTGCAGGCCCCTCCTTGATATTGTGCAAGAAAACGACGTGATCTTTGTGTTCGGTCGCGTCCAGATGCACGTTGGCCATTGTGGGGCAGCGGTCCGGCAAGCTGGTCAGTTCAAAATAGTGAGTGGCAAACAAGGTAAATGCTCTAACGTGTTCCGCCAACTGCACGGCAGCGGCCCAGGCAAGGCTAAGTCCATCAAAGGTGCTTGTGCCGCGGCCGACTTCATCCATCAAGACCAAGCTGCGCGGTGTCGCATTGTGCAGGATATTCGCGGTTTCGGTCATCTCCACCATAAAGGTGGAACGTCCGCCGGCCAAATCATCCGAGGAGCCAATGCGGGTAAAAATCCGGTCCAACGGTGATAGCCTTACCGATGAAGCCGGAACATAACTGCCAATGTGAGCGAGCAGCGCGATGACGGCATTTTGCCGCATATAGGTTGATTTACCCCCCATGTTCGGACCGGTAATCAGTAACATGCGTCGGTTGGGGTCTAGCAGGGTGTCATTGGCAATAAAGGGTTCATCCAATACCTGTTCCACTACGAGGTGACGCCCGGACACGACTTCAAACACCTCCTCATCGCAAAATTGCGGTTGGCACAGGCTCAGCGATTCCGCGCGTTCTGCGAGATTGGCCAGCACATCGATTTCCGAGACGGCCGCGGCGGTGCTCTGCAGAGCAGCCAGCGGCTCGTTGAGCCGCTCCAGCAACTCATCATAAAGCGCTTTCTCCCGCGCAAGAGCGCGGCTCTTGCTGGACAGCGCCTTGTCTTCGAATTCTTTCAGTTCCGGGGTGATAAAACGCTCGGCATTTTTCAGGGTCTGGCGGCGAATGTACGTCTCGGGAGCCTTGTCTGATTGCGTGCGACTGATCTCAATGTAATAGCCATGCACGCGGTTGTAGCCCACCTTTAACGTGTTGATACCGGTGGCCTCCCGTTCGCGCTGTTCGATTTCCAGCAGGTACTCTCCGGCATGGGTGCTGATCTGGCGCAATTCGTCCAGCTCTTCATCATATCCATCTGCGATAACGCCACCGTCCCGGATAACCACCGGCGGGTTTTCGATAACGGCACGGTGCAGCAGGTCGCATAGACCGGGATAGTCGCCGGCTTGCGTTGCCAGTGCTTCGAGCAGGGGTGCGTGCAGCACAGACAGTTCCGTCCGGAGGCAGGGCAGCGCTCCCAGGGAACTGGCCAGTCGGGTCAAGTCCCTGGGGCGAGCGGAGCGCAGTGCGATCCGCGCCAGAATTCGCTCCATATCTCCGACCGGTTTTAGCGCGTTGCGCACAGTCTCGTAGATGTAGTTTTCGCAGAGGGCCTGAATAGCGGTTTGCCGCAAACGTAGGTGCGTTGTGCTTGTTAATGGCCTGTGCAGCCAGCGTCTAAGCATGCGGCTACCCATGGCGGTAATGCTTCGATCCATGACCGACAGCAGGGTGTTGCTGTCGCCACCGGTCAGGTTAATATCGATTTCCAGGTTACGCCGGGTTGCGGCGTCCATGATGATGCTGTCTTCGCGGCTTTCAGCTTGAAGTGCACGAATATGGGGCAGGTTGCCGCGCTGAGTATCCTTTACGTATTGCAACAAGCAGCCGGCCGCGCCTATTGCGAGATCCATATTTTCACAGCCAAAACCCTGCAGGTCATGGGTTTGACACTGTGTATTCAGTGCGCGCCTTGCGGCTTCCTGATCAAACTCCCAGGCGGGCTGACTGCGTGCGCCCTGTCTTGCGGTTACGCTCGGGTCCAGAATTGATTCATGATAGAGCGTTTCTGCAGGGTCCAGCCGTTGCATTTCACTGCTCAGTGACTCCTCACCGCTGATCTCCAGTAGTCGAAAGCGCCCGGTACTGAGGTCCAGATAGGCGATGCCGTATTGGTCTTCGCACTGGTTAAGGGCCAGCAGAAAATTATCCAGCTTGTCTTCCAGCAGAGCTTCATCGGACAGTGTGCCCGGGGTTACTACACGCACGACCGCCCGCTCCACCGGGCCTTTGCTGGTAGCCGGGTCGCCGATTTGCTCCGCGATGGCAACGGATACCCCCGCTTTGACCAGGCGGGCCAGGTAGCTCTCCGCTGCGTGGTAGGGTACGCCGCACATGGGAATGGGCTCGCCGGCGGACTTGCCGCGGGCTGTCAACGTGATATCCAGCAGTTCAGCTGCCTGCTGCGCATCCTCGTAAAACAATTCATAGAAGTCGCCCATGCGGTAGAACACCAGGTCATGGGGGTGGTCGGCCTTGATGCGCAGAAATTGCTGCATCATGGGTGTATGTATAACTGACTGATTCAATTGAAGAAGTTCTTTTTAGTTGTCGTATCTAAGAGGTGATGAGGGAATATGATAAGTCTTTCGGCTCGCCAGCACATCATCTGGTCGCGGAAAATCTTGCAAAGGCCGGTGTTGCTTCAGCAGCGTCTCTAGCTGTCCGCGGCAGACAGCCTGTCGGCAGATTGCCAACGGGGTGCACAAATACAAGGCATGTTGCTGTGCATTATGGCGATAGCGTTCCCGTTGGGAGATAATCACAGGTATAACGCGTTCACAGCAGGGTATCCAGTGAGCCATGCCGTGCGCGGTCATAGCGCTCAAACAGCGCATTAGTTGGAGACAGCGATGTTTGAAAGATGTTTGGGGCGCAGTGAACGCGCGCTGAATGTGGACGGGATCGTTTAAATAAGTAACAGTGTCGGGCGGTTGAAATGCTTGTCCGGTGGCCCGCCAATCATCTGCGGGCAAAAGCCAATGCGAGAGTGATCGGGTTGGCGTTTTTGGGGCGTCCAGTTGGGCAAGGAAAAGAGTAGCGAAATTATGGCATTGAAAGTAGTGGTTTGGGGGTCGGGCAACGTAGGACGCCCAGCAATCCGCGCGGTACATTCCCATGAGGATATGGAACTGGTGGGGGTGATCGTGTCCAGCGATAACAAGGTGGGGCTGGATGCTGGGGAAATCGCGGGTTTAGGTGCTATCGGCGTGCTAGCGACAAAGGACTGGCGCAGTGTGCTGGACCAGGGTGCCGATGCTGTGGTCTACACGGCGACCGCTGATATACGACCGGAAGAAGCTATGGCGGATTTGCTGGCGTGCCTGGAGGCCGGGATTAACGTCGCGTCCACCGCGTTTTATGCCTACCTTGACCCCGCGTCAGTTCCGCAGGAAGCTCTGGAACCTATCAATGCCGCCTGCGAAAAGAGCGGAGCTTCCCTTTTTGTATCCGGGATCGATCCCGGTTGGGTAATGGACATGATGCCGGTGGTGGTCAGTGGTGCGGTCTCGGGAATACGTGAACTGCGTACTCGAGAAATATTTAATTATGCGCTTTACGATCAGCCTCATGTCGTTCGGGAAGTGATCGGTTTTGGTGGCTCTATGGATGAGTTACCCATGATGCTGCATGATTTTGCCATCGAAATGGTCTGGGCGCCCATGGTGCGTCTGGTGGGGCAGGCACTGGATAAGCCGGTTGAAAAAATCGAGGTCAACGTGGAGCGCCTGCCGCTCGAGCGGACAATTGAGGTGGCGGGGATGGGCGTCTTTGAGAAGGGCACACAGGGAGCGTTTCGCTTCGAAGTGTTGGGCTATCACGCTGGGCATCCCCTGTATGCGTTGGAGCATGTTACGCGTATTGACGATGAATGCGCGCCGCATTGGCCTTACCCGCCTGAAGGACGCGGTTGTCACCAGATCATTATCAGCGGCGATCCGGATCTCCACGTGACGGTTCACGCTGAGGATCATTTCGAGCCCGGGGCAGCAGGTGGCGGAAATGCGTCTGCCGCGAATTGGGTAGTGAATGCGATACCGGGGTTGTGTGAAGCACGCTCGGGAGTGGTCAGTCTTCTCGACCTCCCCCGAATAACCGGTGCGAGGCAGGTGAAGCATGTCTAGTGAATCAGAGAGTAAAAAAGAAGCGGACAGTGCCACAGATGACAACAAGGCACGAGCGAGAACTGAGGCCGATATGGAGGCATTGTCTCGTTCTCCGGGCGTTCGACTGGCGAAGCTGATGGGCGTTCATTTCCTGGCAGCATTGCTGGTGCTTTCGCTGTTTGCCGCCGCTGTGAGTTGGAGTATGGTCTCCGGTCTGGGTCTTGCATCGGCACTCAGCGTGGCGACCGGCGCGCTGGCGGGAATCACGCTGTCGACACTCGTGCATGAGTGGTTTCATTATGCGGGAGCCCGTTATGCTGGCGCTTCTTTTACTGTGCCGAAAAAGCTGGGATTGTTTTTGTACGATTGGCACTTTGAGAAAAATGATCAGCACCAATTCCTCATTATGAGCGTCGCCGGTAGCGTCGGGGGTTTTCTGTCATTGCTATTTCTTTGGTATGCGGTACCTGCAGATAATTGGGGTGGCGCCGCCCTGCGCGCCGGGGTGATGGCCAGCATTGTGTTTGCCGCACTGGTAGAGTGGCCCGTCGTTCGTCGGGTTAGGGAGGGTGCCGACCCAATGACGGAGTTGGCGAATATCCCCGGTCGCCTGCGACGTTGTTTTGTTATTGCCAGCGCAGTGGGCATTTTAGCAACGCTTTATTTCGGCGCCTGAGTGCCCGGGCTGAAGTCGGATCGGAATTTGCTGCGGCATGCGTTAAGCTGCAGTTCGAAGTAGAACCCACAGGAGCGTCTCCTCATGAAGACATGGTACCGCCACACCGTGGCTTGTTTATTTATTGTTGCCCCCCTGTTTATCCAGCCCGCAATGGCGGAGGACCGGCTGGAGCCGCGCATTATTGTCAGTGGCGAAGGTACGGTTGAGATAGCGCCTGATATGGCGATACTGAGCCTGGTTGTCATGCGCGAGGCGCCTACTGCGGAAGGCGCACTCGCGACCAATAGCGAGGCGATGACGGAGGTCATGAAAGCCCTGACCGGTGCCGGGATTGCCGAGCGCGACATTCAGACCACGCAGTTTTCCATACAGCCCCGCTATACCCGCGAGACCCGTAAGGCTGATGGGACTATAGAAACGCGCAAACTGGAAGGTTACACGGTTCGCAACGGTGTCAATGTGCGGGTGCGCGATATCGATGCTGTGGGTGAAGTTCTCGACATGTCCGTCCGTCTCGGAGTCAACGAGGGAGGTGGTATCCAGTTTTCCAATGCGGACCCAACCAAGGCTCTCGAGCGGGCCCGCAGCAATGCGGTGAAAGATGCTATGGACAAGGCGCGCGGGCTGGCCAGTGCGGCCGGCGGTA